>JANLRW010000008.1:0-3293 GCA_031361925.1 Sphingomonadales bacterium | reverse complement strand
GCTTTCCTACAACTAACCGTATCGGTTATTTAATCTGCGTTGCCGATGCTGCGGTCATGAACGCAGATGCTGGTGATGGAAGACGCGACGGATGGCCGAAAGCCATCCTTAGCAAACGGTCGGCGCGGGAGGAGCGGGTTTCTGACAAGGCCCAAAACTCAAGCGCATCAAGGACCGGATAAGGCGGCGGCGTTCAAAAGACGCTAAGGCCCCGCTCTCGGGCGGACTGCGGGATATTTGGGAACCTTTGCCCCCGTAAGATTATCCGTTTCTATCAAAGGCGGCCCCGGGACGAAAGTCTGATGACAGAACGGGCCTTAATCCATAAACATTCATCAGCCAGGAGCAGCTCCAGCGCTCCTGCGCCGACCGTCTTTCCTTATTCGCGGTATCGTTGCGCCCAAAATCTGTAGGAAATTTTGTTGCGTATATAGGATTTTATCGTGCGGCTACGCGCCCACCAGCTTCATCAACTTGCGCTCTACGGGAGCCAGTATCGGCCCTAGCTCGTGCCCGCGCTTCAGGATCGCGCCGCCCTCACCCACCAGCGCCCACATGCCTTGCTTCTGCCGCAGGTCGGGGCGTTTCTCGATGCGGTATTCGGGGCGCTCGGCGGCTTTGCGAAAGGCGCTGAAAATGGCAGCATCGCGCCCCATATCTATGGCATAATCGCGCCAGTTTCCCGCAGCAACCATACGACCATAAAGGTTGAGTATCTGGGTCAATTCCACCCGGTCGAAGCCGACTTGCGCCAGCCGGTTTGCTCCGGGAAACGGCGTTATGACCGCGCTCAAGCGCTCTTGCTGCCTTTTGCCGACTTGCGCCGCGCCGGGCTTGGTGCGGGTGCTTCGCGCTCGGCCATCAACTCGCCCAGCCGCTTACGCAAGCTTTCGACCTCACATTGCAGGATTTCGAGGCTTTGCGTTGCCGGATCGAACAGTTCGCGGCACGGGGTGCCATAGGGCATGAAGTCCTGCGCATAGGTCTCTGCCTTGACCAAGGTCGAGCGCGCCTTTTGCCCGATCATCGTTGCCCCCGCTGGCACATCGTCAGTAACCACCGCTGCTGCACCAATACGCGCCCGTTCGCCAACGACAATCGGCCCCAATATCTGCGCGCCCGAACCGATGATGACATTGTCGAGTATCGTCGGGTGGCGCTTGCCGCCGGTGCCGCTTGTCGGGTTGGTGCCACCCAAAGTGACATTCTGGTACATCGTTACATTATCGCCGATCTCGGCGGTTTCACCCACCACGCTGAAACCGTGGTCGATGAAAAAATTGCGCCCGATCTTCGCACCGGGATGGATGTCGATGCCGGTAAACAGCCGCGCAAAATGGTTCACAAAGCGCGCGAGAAAAAACATATGACCGCGGTAAAGCCAGTGCGCCACGCGGTGCAGCCCGACCGCCAAAACGCCTGGATACAACAATATCTCCCACCGCGAACGCGGCGCCGGATCGCGCGCTTTGATCGAATCGAGATAGTCGACAAGATTTGAAATGAACATATGCGTCCCTGCTCTCCGGTGGCCGGAGCTTATCCCTGTTACAGGCAAACTAAGGGTTAAGTTACAAAATTTCCAGAGGCAGCGCGTGCCGCTATCGAAAAATGCTGGTTAAAATCGTCAAAAGCGATTATAAAAAGGAATTAGATTTACAAGGTCGATTTATGAGCACCTATTTGCCAACGCTGAAGCAACTTCAATATCTGGTCGCATTGGAAGAGCACGGCCATTTCGGGCGGGCGGCGGATGCTACCTTCGTCACGCAGTCTACGCTGTCGGCGGGAATTCGCGAACTCGAATCGCTATTGGGGCTGATGCTGGTTGAGCGCACCCGACGCGTTGTGCGGTTCACGCCGCTGGGTAGCAAGATGGTCGCCAAGGCACACCGGATACTGCGCGAGGCCGAGGAGCTGGCAGAAATGGCGCGTTCGGCGGGCAAGCCCTTGGCCGATGACCTGCGCATGAGCGTGATCCCCACAATCGCGCCGTTCCTGCTGCCCAAACTCTTGCCCGCGTTGCGCAAGCAATATCCCGATCTCAAGCTATATCTGCGCGAAGAGGCCAGTGCCGCGGCGTGCGAGGCGCTGCACCATGGCCAGGTCGATTGCGTGTTGCTGGCGCTGCCTTTTGCGGCCGGTGACGTTGAAAAGGCCAAGCTGTTCGACGACGGCCTGTATGTCGCATTTCCCAAAGACGACCCGCGCGATCCGCCAGAAAGCATCTCGCCCCACCTGATCGACGAGAGCAGGCTGCTGCTATTGGTCGATGGCCACTGCCTTAAGGACCATGCGCTTGCCGCCTGCAATCGGCCCGAAATGCGGGCATCGGCGACAATGATCGGCACGTCGCTGCACACGTTGGTGCAGATGGTCGACAATGGTTTGGGGCTGACCTTGATCCCGGAGATGGCCGTGAAGGCGGGACTGTTAAACGGCACCGATGTGCAGGCCAGGCCGCTCAAGGCCGAACATGCCAGCCGCGAAATCGCTCTGGTGTGGCGCACCAACAGCCCACGCCGCGAAGAATTTGAATTGCTCGCAACCGCTTTGCGGGCGCTGCATACGGGCTAGGGTCAGACCCTAAGCCCGCGCGCTGGGCCTTGCCGAAACGCGGGCGTGCCAGTCGGCAAGGGCGGGCACATCGTCGGGCAATGGCACCCCGATGAAGGCGGCAAAATCTATCGTGGTCAAAAGCGCGATGTCGGCGACCGAATAAGTCTCGCCTGCCAGAAATGCGCCGCCCGCCAGCGCCGCATCAAACCGCCGCAGTGCCGCCAGCGCCTTGGGCCGGTTGCTCTCGCCGAATTCAGTATATTGCGGCACAACGATGCGCGCGGTGAAGGGATGGGTGTGCGCCCAGATTTGCCCGATCGCCTGCATCAGGGTGAACTCGACGCGGCGCACCCACATGTCGATTTCGGCCACCGCCAGCGGATCAGCCCCGAACAAGGGTGATTGCGGATGCAAGCCTTCGAAGTAACGGCAAATGGCGATGCTCTCGCCGATCATCCGGCCATCATTCAGCTCGAGCACCGGCAACTGCCCGGGCGGATATTTGGCGACAAATTCATCCGCTTTATGGTCGGCAGCGATGATCGACATTGTCTTGACCGGGACGCTGATGCCCTTTTCGGCCAGATAGATGCGGACACGGCGCGGGTTCGGCGCGGGATTGGGGGCATCGTAAAGGATCATTGGCTATTCCATTCATGGGCACGGGTGTCGTCGCTGGCTTTTGCCTCTACCCAGCTGGCGGACCCGTCGGCGCGGTGTTCCTTTTTCCAGAA
>JANLRW010000445.1:0-1681 GCA_031361925.1 Sphingomonadales bacterium | reverse complement strand
CGGGTTCATGTCGACATCGGGCATCCCCATTTTAGCCGCCACGGTGATTTCGCGGGAGAGCTTGGAAAACTGTGCCGAGCGTTTTTTGTCCTGCGCGCCCTTGCGGTGCTGGATATTCTTGAATTTACTATGGCCTGCCATGGCTCTTTTCTTTGTCGCTGGAATGATTGAAAGCGCGCGCTTACACCAGCGATGGGGCGAAGGGCAAGCGGCGGCGGTTGCGCGACCTAAGCCTGTTCGCTTTTGATGACCGTTCGCCACACCAGCGTTAGCATGGCGGTCAGCCAGACCGATGATACCAACACCAAAAGCGATGAGGCAATTGCGGATAATATGGCGGAAAATCCGAACTCGCCAGCCGGGGTGATCTGTGTAAACCAATCGCTGGCGAGAAATGACGCGCCCAATACAACTAAAAAACTGAACGCCAGCGGTAGATAAACAGGGCGACAGGCACGAAAGCAGTCGCGTAAGGATGGCCCCGCTGCGTCAATCGCCCGGCCTACTGCATGGACAGATACCGGCACGATTAGGGCTGCGGTAACCGACATTACGACAGACACGAGCCACCACGGGGCGGCGTCCATTCGCGCATCAAATTCGTCAAGGCCCCAAATGACCATTGATCCGATGAGCAAGATAAGCGCAGGGAGATAGGCCATCAGCGACCAGGCAATCCAGGAGATAACCGATCCGACTTCGTCTTTTGTTGCCCGACCCAAAGCACGCGTCATCATCCACTGCGTCACGAGCAGCCCGACAAAACCTACCAATCCCGCGAGCAGGAAAACGCCTTTGATCCAGCCAGTGGGTTCGGGGTAAAACAATGCGAACTCAATCAACAATCCGGCCGCAATTGCAAAGACCCATAGCTTGACCGAAATCAGCCCCGAAAATACCCGCTCCAACCCCCGTTGCAGTAACGCCATGTTCAGTCCTCCTGTTTTGCAGAAGGCTTATGCCAGCCCTAGCGCCGATTTGTAAGTATCTAAAATTGCTTCCATTTCCGCGCGGTCATCGTTGCTCATTTTGCGCAACCGAACGATTTGCCGCATGATTTTTGCGTCATAGCCTTGGCTCTTGGCTTCGCTGTAAACATCGCGAATGTCGTCGGCGATGCCCTTTTTCTCCTCTTCCAGACGCTCGATGCGTTCGATGAAAAGACGCAGTTGATCGGCGGCGATATTGCCTTCGGCCATAATATTCTCCTGTTATGTTGGTTGGGCACCCAGCCCCGAATCAGAATAAGCGGGCCTTAAAGCGACCCCGCATTTTTCGCCACGCTTTCCTTCATGCGCTGCAACTGTTCGGGTGTAGCTTCGCTTTGATACTTCGCTTTCCATTCGGCGGCTGGCATCCCGTGCACCAGTTTGCGCGCCTCGTCTTTCGTGAGCGACCCATCCGCCTCCATCACCCAGTCGGCGAGGCAGTTGCGGCAGAAACCCGCAAGCCCCATCAGGTCGATATTCTCGGCATCATGGCGGTGCTGGAGATGCGCGACCAAGCGGCGGAATGCGGCGGCGGCGGCGGCGTCGGAAATCTGTTTGTCATACTGCATAGCTATGCGCCCTTTCGGTTACCGGCTCGCCTCGTTATGGGGTGGGCAAGCCACAAAATCCAGCGAGCGGAGCCTTTCCAATGCAATATCACAAGCCGCGTATGCGCAAGGTCCGTATTCTCG
>JANLRW010000404.1:0-5038 GCA_031361925.1 Sphingomonadales bacterium | reverse complement strand
TCGCTCTCGTCCTGCGCGTCGGTCGGGCGCTTGCCGGCGATATACGGCGGCAGCGGCATCGTTCCTGCACGGGCCAGCAACACTTCGACCGGCTCATCGCCTTCGAAGAACAAGGTGAAGCTGCCATCGTCGTGCCGCGCTTCGGCAAGCGCGCTCACGCCGGTGCCGAAATCCACGATCTCGCCGACGCGCAGGCGCTTGGCGTTGCGGACAAAGGCCTGCCAGCGGCGCAGGTCGATCCGTTTGTGCAGCGTCGCACCGATTTTTGCGTCCCCGCGCCGGCCCTCCAGCTGCGCTGGAATAACGCGGGTGTCATTGAAAATCAGGCAGTCGTTTGGGCGCAACAGCGACGGCAAATCGCGCACATGCCGGTCGGCAAGCGCGCCACTGCCCGACACGCACAGCATCCGTGCTGAATCGCGCGGCGCGACCGGGCGCAGTGCTATCCGTTCGGGCGGCAGGTCGAAATCGAAAAGCTCAACGCGCAACGGCCTATTTGCCGTTCAAATCGCCAACCGAAATCGTGGGGCGCTCTGTCGCCGGGGCAGGCGCAGCGGGGCCTGCAACCGGTGGCTGGACGTTATCGGCGGCGATCGAGGCCTGCAATATCTTGCTTGGGGCAGATGGCGGTTCGCCGCGTTCAATGGCATCGACATATTGCATCCCCGAGGTCACCCGCCCGAACACGGTATATTTGTTGTCGAGGCTGAAGCGCGGCTGAAAGCAGATGAAGAACTGGCTGTTGGCGCTGTCGGGCTCGCCCGTCCTGGCCATGGACACCGTGCCGCGCAGATGCGGCGTCGGATTAAACTCGGCCTTTAGATCGGGCAATTCGGAATCACCGGTGCCGGTGCCGGTCGGGTCACCGGTCTGCGCCATGAAGCCTTCGATCACCCGGTGGAACGTGACACCATTGTAGAAGCCTTGGCGTGTCAACGTCTTGATCCGTTCGATATGGGCAGGAGCCAGATTGGGATAAAGCTGGATCGTGACCCGCCCCCCGGTCGACAGATCGAGATACAGAATATTCTCCGGCTCGGCGGCGACTGGCGGCGTTAGGGTTGGCGCTACCGGTTGGGCCATCGCCGGACCGGCCAGCGAAAGCGCAGCGATTAGGGTGGCGGCAATCTCGGCGATTGGACGGAGCAGGCGTGAACGAAACAACATGGGGTCGGTACTCTTCCAAAAGATGCTGTGCGCTCCCTTAACGCCGACTGCTGTCGCTGTCATGAATGAAATTACCACGCATAAAAGGGGGGCATCGTTATGCAAACCGGCTGAATATCGCTACTGTTGCATAAAGGTGACAGTGCCGACATATTCTTGTCATAACTGCGCAACTTCGTTGCCTGCCCCACGGTTTTGCGCCAAAGCAAGCTAACCCGGAGGGACTCCGCGTCAATTCGTGCGTCACGTGCACACGACAACATGCGGGAAAACTGGGGAATTCAACCGGCCGGCCGATGTCGTTTAGGCGATGGACAGCAGCCAGATTTTATAGGGGCAACACCCGTGAAGAATACACGCATCAGCAATTTGAAATATGCCGCAGCGCCATTGGCACTCGGTCTTGCGTTGATCTCGACGCCGTCATTCGCCCAAGATGCAGCAGACGAAGAAGCCGAAGCGGCTCCTGCCATCGTGGTTACCGGTTCGCGCATCGCGCGTCCCAACCAAGAATCAGCTGCACCAGTCACCGTTGTTACTGCGGAAGATTTTAAAGGCACCGGTTCGAACAAGGTTGAAGACCTGATCAACAACTTGCCGCAGGTTCTGGCAACGCAGAACTCGGGCGTTTCCAATGGCGCAGACGGCACCGCAACGGTTTCGCTGCGTGGTCTTGGCACCAGCCGCACGCTCGTTCTGATTGACGGTCGTCGTTTGATGCCAGGCGGTATCGGCGGTGGCGCTGCTGCTGACCTTAACTTCATCCCATCGGCGTTGATCTCCAGCGTTGAAATCCTGACCGGCGGCGCTTCATCGACTTACGGTGCAGACGCCGTTGCAGGCGTTGTCAACTTCAAGATGAACCGCACTTTTGAAGGTGTGCGCCTTGACGGTCAGTATTCGCTCTACAGCCATGATAACAGCAACGAAATCGAACGCGTCGTCAACCGCCGCTTTATCTCGCCACAGGGCACGCGTAATCAAGGTGGCGGCTATGACGTGACCTTGGCAATCGGTTCAGGCTTTGGCGATGGCAAGGGCAACATCGTTGCTTATGCCGGTTACCGTCGCGACAGCGCGATTTCGCAAGACCGTTATGATTACTCGATTTGTACACTGAACCCAAGCGGTCTCAGCACCGGCACGGTCGATGATTTTGCATGCGGTGGTTCAGGCACGCCTGCGTTTACACGTATCGGTGGGTTCTCGGCGGCAAATACTGCGCTTGCTGGACTGCCAGCTGCGGGCAGCTATACCATTACCGGCGCAAACACGGTCATTCCGTATGTTGCCCTTCGCGACGCATTCAACTTCGCACCGCTGAACTATTACCGCCGCCCATCAAACCGCTACACAGCGGGCGTGATGGCGCAGTATGAAATCAGCGAGTCATTTGTTCCGTATCTCGATGCGATGTTCATGGATTACAGTACGAAGGCGCAGATTGCTCCATCGGGTGCTTTCTTTGGCGTTCGCACCGTAAACTGTGACAACCCGTTCCTGACGACGGGTAACCCAACCATCGGTCGCGCGACCTGCGGCGCGGCGCTTGGCACACCAACAAACGCAACCATATTACTCGGTAAGCGCAACGTAGAGGGCGGCCCGCGTTTCAATGACATCGGCTTCAACCAGTTCCGGATCGTTACTGGTATGAAAGGGGCTATCAGCGAAAACTGGAGCTACGATGTTTCGGCACAGTTCGGCAAAATCAACGTTGCCAACGTTTACCGCAACGATGTGTCGGATACTCGTATCGACGAGGCATTGTTGGTAACTGGCACGCTGGCAAATCCAGTTTGCACCAGCGGCAATGCATCTTGCGTTCCTTACAACGTGTTTACCGCTGGTGGAGTTACGCCAGCCGCTGCCGCCTATATCGGTATTCCGCTGGTTCTGACCGGTTCGACCAAAGAAACCATCGTGCAAGGTAACGTCGTTGGCGATCTTGGCTTCTCCAGCCCGTTTGCCGATGAAACCGTGCAAGTGGTTATCGGTGGTGAGTGGCGCAAGGAAACTTTGGCGACCCAGCCTGACCTGTCATACATCAACGGTGACGGTGCAGGCCAAGGCGGTCCGACTTTGCCAATCGCCGGTTCGTACACCGTGCGTGACGCGTTTGGCGAAGTTGTCATTCCGCTGGTTCAAGACACTCCGTTCTTCCAAGATCTGACGCTTGAACTCGGCTTCCGTAACTCGAGCTACAAGGTTGAGGGCAACCCGGGTTCAAACAGCGAAAATACCTACAAGATCGCTGCTAACTGGAATCCAGCTGATTTCGTGAAGTTCCGTGGATCGATCAACCGTGCGGTTCGTTCGCCAAATATCGGTGAGTTGTTCTCGAACTCGAGCATCGGCCTGTTTGCAGGTACCGATCCTTGCGCTGGCACAGCGGTTGCCGGTCTGGTCAACGGCAATACGGCTGCGCAGTGCGCTCGCACCGGCGTTACCGCTGCACAATTTGGTAACTTGGCACCAAACACGGCGCAGCAATATAACGGCTTCTTCGGCGGCAATCTGGGCCTTAGCCCTGAAAAATCCGACTCGTGGACCGCTGGTTTTGTATTGACGCCAGTGAGCAGCATGTCGCTGTCGGTCGATTACTTCAACATCAAGGTGAAGAATGCCGTCGGCACCATCGGTGCACAGGTTACCATTAACCAGTGTATCGCAACTGCCGATCCGTTTTTCTGCTCGAAGATCAACCGTGCGCCTGCTTCGGCAGGGCCAGCGGCTGGATCGTTGTGGCTTGACGAGCGTGGTTTTGTCGATGACCGCACCACCAACACCGGTTCGCTTAAAACGACCGGCGTTGACGTGAACTTTGACTACCGCGTTCCAGTTGGCGAAAACCGCGTAAATCTGTCATTGGTAGGCACCTATCTTGACAGCTTCATCGCACAGCCAATCACGGGTGGCTTCACTTATGATTGCGCCGGCTTCTACGGGATCACCTGTGGCAACCCGCAACCAAAATGGCGTCACACTGCGCGTGCGAAGTTCACCACTGCGAGCGACTTCAGTGCACAGCTTAGCTGGCGCTATGTTGGCAAGGCGACCGTCGACACGATCAGCTCGGACCCCGATCTGGCATCGCCGGGTGCAGCACCAAAGATCGACGAGCGCTTGAAGGCCGAAAATTACTTCGACCTGTTGCTCACCGCGCCGTTGAAGGACACCATGACGTTCCGTCTTGGCATCCAGAATCTGCTCGACAATGATCCGCCACTGGTTAGCCAAGCGTCGCTTGGTGGCTTTGGTAACGGTAACGTTTTCCCAGGCACCTACGATCACTTGGGCCGTTACATCTATGTCAGCCTCACCGCCGACTTCTAAGACGTAACGCCTAACGGCAAAAAGAATATGCGGCGGAGCAACCAGGCTCTGCCGCTTTTCTTTTGGGCGGCGTTCGACTAGCTATCGTGCATGAATAGCTCTGCTCTGGAACGCCAGGCCGATAGCTTGGCTAGTGCTCGCGACTTTGCCGGTGCCCGCGCGGTATTGGGTGAGATCGTGGCGGCGGAGGCCGGTAATTTCGGCGCTTGGCTAAAATTATCGGCGATGGCGGGCGCGATGGGCGATCGCAGTGCGGCGCTAACGGCACTCGCCAGCGCATTGGCACTCCAGCCGCTCGATTTCACCGCTTTATTGATGCGCGCTACCCATCTCGACGCGCTTGGCCGCACCGATGAGGCAGGCGAAGCCTTTGGTCGCGCGCTGGCGCAGGCAGCCGACCCCGTGCCGCCGCAAATGCAGCCCATGATGGCATTGGCTGCGCAAAAATATGGCGAATGGCAAAACCGGCAAGCCGACCATTTGCGCGCTGTGGTACAGGCAATCACGCCGCTGAGCGAAAAGCTTGACCAGCTGA
>JANLRW010000015.1:0-5951 GCA_031361925.1 Sphingomonadales bacterium | reverse complement strand
ATACAGCAGATGTCGGGTTACGACCGACAATGGCGAACGACGTTTCGGGATGGGCGGCCCTGATCGCTGGCATTGCATTGATCGCAAAGTCGGTCACCGCCTCGATATTGGGGCGATAATCCATCTGCCCAGTGAACACGATCAGTGGGTCGGAAAAGACCGGATGCAGCTTCTTGAACTTGGCCGCCGGGTTGTAGAATGTGGTGTCGATGCCGTTCTGCAAAGCTGAAACATTGGCAGCACCAGTGCGCACGCGAAACAGATCGGCCTCCGCTTCGCTGACAAGCAGACTGGCGTCGGCGCGTTTGGCGACGTCTGCTTCGAACGCACCAAGCAACCGCCCTTCGCGCGCGTTTATCCAGCGCATCAGTGGCTTGCCTTCGCCAGCATAGCTTTCAAACTTGGCGCTATCAACGTCGACAAAGTCCATAATGAAGCAGCCACCGAACGATGCCGGAACGTACTGCGCCATCTGGCCAGAGAAGCAAAAAATATGGCTTATGCGTCCGCCGGCAAGCAAGCCACCGACCCAATCTTGCATTTTGCCACTGCCGAAACTGCACACCGAAACCGGCTGACGCGTCAGTAACGCCTCGACGCCCGCCTGCCATTGCGGCTTGTTGCGGATTTCGACATGGCTCGAGGCGAGAATGCCGTCCATTTCAACGATAAAGCCCATGTCACGTTCGTCATCGGCGAAGGTGCCGACATGCACAGGTGCCATTTCGCACAGGCGCTTCAATATATTATGCGATCGGATTTTGTCGCCCCTGTCAGCGGGCCAAGGGATCCGATGCGCGAGGAACAATATCTCGCGCATCACCCCAGCCCTTTGGCGATCCATGGCCCCAACCGGTTAGCGACGGACAACGGCAGTTTCTGCCAAAGCGCAACCTGAGCCTTATATTTCGGGCTATTCGGATTAACGTCGCGCGGTTCATGGCCGTCGGCAGTGCGCACGGCATAGGCCATTGGTTCGGGCTCGAAACCCCAATTCTTTTTGAAACTATAGGCGCCCGAGCCAGTCTTCGAGCGGCCAAAATCGAAATGTGTGCAGCCGCGTTCGCGGGCGTGGTTCATCAACGCATAATACATGACGTCGTTCGCCCGAAGTTTGCGCGCATCCCACACCCCGCCACCCCAATAGGGCATGACGGTGCCTTTGTGGTAGAGGCTCAACACGCTAGCAACAGGGCGGGTGTCGTGCAGCACGGTCAGGATATCGGCGTCATCGCCAAATGCTTCCATCACCGAAGCCATCAATGATTTCGGAAATACAGGCGTTCCGAGATTGCGGACACTCTCGGCGTAAACCGAATAATGCCAATAGAGATCGCGGGCTGAACGCCCCGTTTCAATCGTCAGACTGTTGTCTAACCCTTTGCGCACTTCAGCCCGCTGTTTGCGCGGAATAGCGAGCAATTCTGCTTCCGCATCGGCTGACAATGATCGCAGGAAATTGGCGTGGGAATCGCGCTTCTCGACCCAGTCGCCACCGGGCAGCGCCCCGCCGCGAAGTTCGACCGTCGGGCAACTCAAGCGACCGGCCATATCCCAAACCGCTGCGGACAGGCGGCGCGTTGCGGTGTCACTACAGGACAATATTCCGCCGCCCACCGCGAAGCCCGATGACACTAATGCGCGACCAAATAAGGGCGAATGGATGAGGTGGAACGGCAACAGGCCAGCGATTTCGCCGGACGAGGTTTCTGCAATCAGACAATGCGCCTGCTGCCCTGTCCCCGCCTCAATCGCCTTTAGCCAATGAGGCCGATGAAAGGGTAAGCCGTCGTCACGCGTCAACACCCACGCGTCAATCCGCGCGCACTCGTTCGGGTCGCGCAAGTTGACGGCGCGAGTAGTGATTTTACAGCGGAGTATTGGAGCGTTCATCCCAATCGCACCTGTTCGCGCGCGACAACGGCATCCAGACGATCCCATTGGAAGTCCTCGGGCAACCGGCGCAGCTTTTGCGCCATCACGTCCAACTTGGTATAATGCCGCAGCTTCGATTTGATCGGCGCATTGGCAACGCGTGGTTGGTCGGGGTCGATTTCCCATGGATGAAAATAGATAATTGCAGGGCGCTGTTCATCGACATTGACCTGCCGGATTGCCCATTTTGAAAATGCGTAAGGCAGCAACCGGAAAAACCCGCCACCGCCAGCCGCCAGCCGTTTGGACCCCAATTGCGCAGTAGTCACCGGCACCTCAAGAAAATCGCTACCGGCAACTGGACGAAAGGCAAAGCGCGGCGCATCGGCCCAGCCATAATGGTCATGCTTAACCGGCGCGACGCTAGAGGAATAAGTGTAGCCTTGCTCGGCTAATATCTCGTGCGCCCACGGGGTACGTTGGTCGATCGAAAAGCTTGGCGCTCGGTAGCCGGTCACGCCGACGCCCGCGGCGTCTTCTATCAGCTTGCGCGAGCGCAATAGATCGGCGGCAAATTGGTTGGGCGTGAAGTTGAAAACGCGGTCGTGACCATAACCGTGGCTAGCAATCTCATGCCCTGCACCAACAATGCGCCGGATCAATGCAGGATATCGCTCAGCTACCCACCCCAAGGTAAAGAATGTGCCCTTGATCCCCGCACCGTCGAACAACGCCATGACCGCGTCGGTGTTGCGTTCGACCCGGCATTCGCGCGAATCCCAACTATCGCGGTCTATGACGGTTTCAAACGCCCCGACCTGAAACCAGTCCTCGACATCAACGGATAGCGCGTTTCGCACCGGCAATTGTTTCCTTCAAAAGCGGACGACACCGCGAACGACTTACGCTGCGCGGTTATGTTGCATGAACCGCGCTTCGATGCTTTGTTCCTTGTCCATCCAATCGATCATCATAGCAAGCACGCGGCGCAAAGCGGCATCCTGTTCGTCGACGCGGTGCTCGAGTGCCGCGATGCGCGAAACCAGATCGTTGGATTCGCTTTCATTGGCAGGCGCGATAGCGACCGGCGCAGGTTCCAGAACCGAAAACGCGGTAACTGGCTCAATTTCTTCGACTGGCTCTTCGACAGTTTTGATTTCGGCTTCGGCAACCTCGATGGGCTCTTCGACAATCGAAACAAGCGGCGCACGCGCTGACATCGGTGCTTCATATTCGAATGGCTTGCCAGCCATATCGAGAATGACCGCACCGACCAACCCGCCGTCGATCAAGTCAACCTGTTCAACCGCGCCCATCAAAAGCACGCGGTTCATCAAGGTGTTGAGCTTGCGAGGCACACCACCGGTTTCTGCATAGAGCGCCGCAAAGGCGTCAGTGGTGACCTGCGGACGGCCGGTCCAACCAGCGCGAGTGAGACGGTGAATGATATACGGCTCGACTTCGTCGGCCTCCATAGGTTCAAGATGATGCGTGGCGATGACGCGTTGGCGCAGCTGCTCCAGTTCGGCAGCATCACGAACGAGGTCGCGAAACTCGGGCTGGCCAAGCAGAAAAATCTGTAGCAACGCCGATGAACCCAGTTGGAAGTTCGACAACATCCGCAACTCTTCGAGCGCATCAACCGAAAGGTTCTGCGCTTCGTCAACGATGAGCAAACAGCGCCGACCGGTGCGCGCTTCGGCGTGGAGGAAATTCTCGATGCTTTTCAGCGTTGAAGCCTTGTCCAATCCGCGCGTGTCGATGCCGAACGATTCTGCCGCCATATGCACCATGTCGAGGCCATCGAGTTGGCTGGTGACAATCGTCGCCGCAGTCAGCCTCGCCTTGTCGACGCTTTGCATCAAATGGCTGACCAAGGTCGATTTACCCGCACCGACTTCGCCGGTGATGACAATAAAGCCTTCGCCCTGCGCCAGACCATAGCCCAAATAGGACAGCGCCTTGCGGTGCGTCGCACTCTCAAAATAGAATTGCGGATCGGGTGTCAGCTGGAACGGTCGTCCGCTCAAGCCATAAAACTGGTCATACATCCTAATTGCCCCCTAGAAACTATACCGCAGCCCAAGCAGCGCGGACGCCGTAAGCTCGCTGTCGAAATCTTCCTGTTTATAGCTATCAAGGCCAACCGCTGCCGATGCCGACAATCCGCGCAGGATTTGACGGTAAAGCGCGGCATTAGCGCCCGTCGACAGCACATTGCCCGCACCGCCGAAACCGGGGTCGTAATAGCTGGCATAGACATTCGATTCGAACCGCGTCTGGCGGTCGATATCAGTGCCAAGATAAGCCAGAGCAAAATAGTTCTGGTCGACCAGTCCGTCGATCTGCGCCTGACCGCCAAGCGACGAGGCGATAAACTTTCGGCGGTTATAACCAACGGCAAAGCCGCTATCCCAGCCGCCATTGGTGCCGCTGAACGATGCGGTTACGCCGCGCTGGCGGAATGCCGCCGACGATGCAGTTTGCAGCGCGTTGTTGAAGCAGAAGCCGCCGGTCTGGCCAAAGGCGCAGCTGTTGATATCGCCCGACAAGGGGTTACGCGAGCTCCGGAATTGTGTCGGCAAATTCGCCAGATTGTCGTTCAGCATATTGCCAAAGCCCGACACCGTGTCGTAGGCTGACACGTTGACCGCCCAGTCGCGCCCCGGATTGTAGCTGAAGCTGCCGGTGTAGGTATCACTGCCATAACGGCGGCCATAAGTGGCGACCAGCGACGTGCGCGGGCTTGGGCGCCACATTACGCCAGCGTCCCAGATCAGGCCATCTTCCTGATACGCCACAAGGCGCGGCGAATTCGGGTCGGTTACCAGACGGCCACCGCTACCGACGACAGGATCACCATTTACGTCGCGTAGGGCGTCGCGTTCGCTGATCTTGATATCTTCATAACCAACGCCGCCAACAAGAGCGACGGTCGACGTCACTGGCACCGTCACATCAACGCGGGCGTATTTGCCTTCATAGCGGTTATCGAGCTGACCCGCATCTTCGCGGTCATAACCGACGCTTGCCGACCAGCCAAATGGAAGCGGCCCAGGCTGCATTCCGACCGACGCCACCGCCGAATGGCTAACGCTGTCGTCAAAAAGGTCGATCGGTTGCTGACCCGGAGGGAGCGGTCCCTGATCGCGCTGTTCGACCTTTGTATAGCCTGCGCGGTATGCCGCGTTGACGCTCAAGTCGCCAACCTGCGTTGCAATCGTCGGCCCGGCATATACCGAATAGACTTGGGTGACGTTGTCAGGATTACCAACCAGATTGCTGGTAGCAGCACCGCGCCCATCGACGCGCGTGCGCGCCGCAATACCACCCGCTTCAAAGCTAAGCCCGCGCGTAATCGCGACCGAGCCACGCGCCAGGCCAGTGATCGTATCTTGGTCATCGACGCCGTTATCGTAACCAATCAGGCGTTCATAGCGGACATTAACTTGCGCCTCGGCTCGGCGCGTCTGCACCGACGCATCGACACCGACCGCGACAGTCGAATAAGTCAGAACATCACCGCCGTCCTGCAAATCGGCAACAATGACTTGCTGCGCCTCGATATAGGGCGTGATTTCGACGCGTGGTCCTTCGCGCTTGTCACCACGGCGGGTTTCGGCGGGTGCAGCCTCTTGGGGGCCGCTTTCTGAACCGCCATATTGTTCTTCCATCGGCGACCATTCGGGCGCGAGTTGCTGGGCAAACGCCGGCAAAGGCGCGCAACACGCTACACCAGCCAACAGAGTGAGTTTGAAAATCGGGTACTGCATCATGATGCTCCATATCCGTAGTAATTGCCGAACTTGCGTCCGGTGGGGGAAAATTTCGCGCGGTTGAGAAGTAGCTGGACATGATCGCAGCCGCTCAAAAGGCCCAACGCATCGCGCAGCGCACTGTCCGTGGTTTCGTCGGCGTGAACGACCATCACGGTCTGCCCGACATGCAACGCCAGCACCGAAGCGGGCGCCGCCGCACGTGCCGGTGGCGAATCGAAAATGATGATCCGTGACGGATCGTTGCGGGTCAGTTGATCGATAATCGTCGCGGTCCGCGACGCGGCCAGATATTCGGTG
>JANLRW010000395.1:0-3774 GCA_031361925.1 Sphingomonadales bacterium | reverse complement strand
AGGCCACGGCTGCCCGATTGAACAAATATGGGTCAGCGACGGCTTGAAGCCCGGCGCGCTTGATTTCGTTCCAGGGGCCGATGACGGCTTTCTAGGGCAAATGTTTGAAAACCGCTTCCTGCGACAGACATTACACACGGCCGCCCAAGCGAATGACGCGATTACTCTGCATATGCCAGCCAGTATCGTGAGGAAAACACGCGACGGCGGCGTGGCACAGGTGGTTTTGGATGACGGCACTGTTTTGAAAGCCGCGCTGATGATCGTGGCTGAAGGGCGGCAAAGCGCGACCCGTGATGAGGCCGATATCAAAATTGCGCATTGGCAGTATAACCATAGTGCGATGGTCGGTGCGATTTTTCACGAGAAGCCGCATAACCAGACCGCTTACGAGATTTTCTACCCTTCAGGACCGTTCGCAGTGTTACCGATGCTCGACAGTGACAACGGGCGGCACCGCTCGGCGATAGTCTGGTCGGTGGCTGCCGCCGATGCGCCGGGATATATGAAGCTGTCGCCGCGCGGCTATGTGGCGGAGCTTGAGAAAGCGATGGGCGGTATCTTAGGGGCAGTCGAACTCGCCGCACCGCTCTCATCGTACAAACTCGGTTTCCACCATGCCGCGTCGATTACCGCCGAACGGCTGGTGCTAATCGGTGATAGCGCGCACGGTATCCACCCTATTGCAGGCCAAGGCCTGAACCTAGGCCTGCGCGACGTCGCGGCGTTGGCAGAGGTGCTGGTCGACGGAATGCGCCTCGGCCTCGACTTGGGCGATGCACAATTGCTTGACCGATATAGCCGCTGGCGTAGCGTCGATACGTTGCTCGTGGCAATATCGACTGACAGCCTCAACCGGCTGTTCTCAATCCCCGGCAAAACCGCGTCTGCGGTGCGCCGGCTTGGTATGAGTTTGGTACAGCGCACCCGCCCGGCCAAGGCCTTTTTCATGGCCGAGGCGCGAGGGGAAAGCGGAACGCTGCCCAAATTATTGCACGGCGTTCGGGTTTAGCCTTCGGTCACCGGAACCAGCCGTATTTCTACGCGGCGATTCGCTGCGCGTCCAGCTTCGTCCAGATTCCCTGCCTTTGGCTGGCTTTCGCCATAGCCTTTGGTCGCAAGACGCGCGGACTGCACGCCGCGCGACGTTAGGTAACCCGCAACCGAAGAAGCGCGGCGTTCCGAAAGCGACTGGTTATACGCATCCGATCCAGTCGAATCGGTATGGCCCATCACGTCGACATAGGTTTTTTCATATTGGGTCAACGTGGTCGCAACCTTGTCGAGCGTGGCTTGGAATGCAGGCTGGACCGTGGAACTGTCAACGCCGAATGTGATGCCCGATGGCATATCGAGCACCAGATTATCGCCGTCGCGGATTACATTTACGCCAGTCCCGGCGGTTTGCTGACGCAGCTTTCGTTCCTGTTCATCCATGTAATAGCCAACACCAGCGCCTGCGACCGCGCCAATACCTGCACCAAGTATTTTCTCGGTCCGGTCGCGCTTGCCACCGATCAGGTCGCCCAGCAAATAGCCACCAAGCGCACCACCAAGGCCGCCAATCGCTGCTTTTGAAATCGTCCGGTTGCCCGTTTCGGGATTAGTGACGCAGGCGGACAGCGGCAGCAATGAAGCAACCAGTGTCAGCGATATAAATTGGTTCTTTTTCATCAATTCATCCTTTTCAAAACTCGGTTCGTCATAAGCATAACGTTTCTGAACGCGTGATGATCCATGCTAAAGTTTACATTTCAATCTTCATCGGCCTTGTTCGGCACCAATGCGCGGTATTGCAAAGCGATTGTTGCCAAACGCCCGCTAACCACGATATGGCGTCAGCCTTCCCATGGACCCACCTCATCCTTTCCCCTGGTTTGATGCCGCTACGATATTGATGCTGATCGCGTTGAACGGCGTTTTTGCAATGTCAGAGCTTGCAATTGTCTCGGCGCGGACCGCCAAGCTGAAGGCGATGGCCGATGACGGAAGTCGCGGCGCGCTCGCAGCACTGCGTCTGGCGCGCGATCCGGGAAAGTTTTTATCGACCGTGCAAATCGGCATTACGCTCATCGGCATTATCGCTGGTGCCTATTCGGGCTCCACCCTTGGCCAGCCGGTCGGCGAACGCTTGGCATCCTTCGGAATGCCTGCGGACTGGGCAACGACTGCTGGTTTTGGCATCGTTATCGGCGTGACCACATATTTGTCGCTGGTTATTGGCGAGCTGGTGCCCAAACAATTCGCGCTGATCGCGCCCGAGCGCATTGCAGTCATTATGGCGGCTCCGATGGAGTTACTGGCAAGAGTGACCGCACCGATTGTCTGGTTGCTCGACAAATCAAGTGCGCTGATTTTCCGCTTGCTCGGCCTTCGCCGCGACAGCCGGGATGCCCTAACTGCCGAGGAATTGCGGATGGTGTTCGCCGAAGCCACCCATGCCGGAATCATCGAGGAGCATGAACACAAGGTCATCGCAGGCGTAGTGCGCCTAGCAGACCGCCCTGTGCGCGAAGTGATGACGCCGCGAACCGATGTCGACCGCATCGCCGTCGATGCCTCGGACGACGAAGTGCGCGATGCTCTCGTCAATTCGCTGCATACCCGCCTTCCAGTCACCGGCGATAACAATGACGATATCATCGGCGTCGTCCAATCGCGCGACATTGTTACCGCACAAATCAAGGGTGAGCCGCTCGATATTCGGACATTGATGCGGCGCGCGGATATCATCCCGGACCAGTTGGACGCGATGGATGCGCTTGAAATTTTGCGCTCATCGGACGTACCGATGTTGCTGGTGCACGACGAATATGGGCATTTTGAGGGGATCGTAACGCCCAATGACCTGCTCGCGGCGATTGCTGGCGAGTTTGCATCTGATCAGGCGCAGGGCAGCGCGCCCAACATCATCACGCTAGACGATGGTTCAATGCTGGTGTCGGGCGCGATGTCCGCCGACGCAATGGCCGAGGCGCTGGACATTGATCTACCCGAAGACCGCGATTATGCGACCGCAGCGGGGCATGTCCTCAACATACTGCGCCACCTGCCGCAAGAGGGCGAGTCCTTTGTTGACCAAGGCTGGCATTTTGAAGTGGTGGATATGGATGGCCGCAAGATCGACAAATTGCGCGTCCATCTTGCAAAAAAGGCACCCAGGGTTGACGCAGTTGCAGGCTTGTGATTGCCGCATCCTTTGGTTAGGGCACCATAGCTAATAGCGGTTTACAGGACATCCAATGGCAGATTTCTTCCTTCCCAAGAACAGCAAGGTGCAAAAGGGCAAGGCGCACGCGTCAAGCGCCGGGGGCGCGACAAAGAAATTCAAGGTCTATCGCTATGATCCTGATAGCGGCGAAAATCCCCGCTATGACACGTTCGAGGTCGATACTGAAAATTGCGGCCCGATGGTGCTCGATGCGTTGATCAAGATGAAGGGCGAACAGGATTCATCGCTGACTTTCCGCCGTTCGTGCCGCGAAGGGATTTGTGGTTCGTGCTCGATGAACATCGATGGCAAAAATGGCCTCGCCTGCACCACCGCGATTGAAGATCTTGATGGCGATGTGCGGATCACCCCGCTGCCCGCGATGGAAGTGATCAAGGATCTGGTGCCCGACTTTACCCATTTCTACGCCCAGTATTCGTCGATCCGGCCCTGGCTGCAGACTGTTACGCCCACGCCTTCGGGCAAGGAACGGCTGCAAAGCCCAGAACAGCGGGAGAAGCTGGACGGGCTTTATGAATGCATCCTGTGCGCCTGCTGCTCCA
>JANLRW010000437.1:0-4119 GCA_031361925.1 Sphingomonadales bacterium | reverse complement strand
CAAAAATCTCTTCGAAAAAGGACTTTTTGCGCTTTTTATGGCCAAAGCCGTGCGAGTCCGATGAATATGCCTGCTGCTGATACCCCTGATGCGGGGGCGGGGGCGCACTTTTGACAGCGGGCGCAAAGTCGGCCGCACTGCGCTCTATGATCTTATCGAGTTCACCGCGGTCGAGCCACACGCCGCGGCACTGCGGGCAATAGTCGATCTCGATCCCTTGACGGTCGCTCATGACGAGCGCGACAGCGCAAACGGGGCAAGGCATTCCGGCGGCTTGGTTCATTGGGGCAAACTCCTGACGGTCAAATAACCCGTGACAACACGAGCAAAACTAATCTGGTTTGCCGCCGCCTCGCTTTCAAGGGTCAGTTGGTGACCGCGCCGAACATCCACATCAGTGACAACACGACAATCGCTAGGCCCAATGATATAGCCAAGACATAGCGCACGCCCTGATTTTTAACGCCGCCGCTGGCTTCTTCTTCAGTAACGTCGATGTGATCGCCATCTTTGTGCATGTTATCAACTCCTTCTTGTTCCCTCGGTAACCAGCGTAACAGATTTTCGGGTCCGCCGTTAATTCGTTTTGGCAAACGGCCAATCGGTCACATCGCCGACCCAGAGAGCCAGCCAGATGATGACCGGCTGAAGCACAAGGCGCGGCCCGTGATACCACCAGCTCAGGTCGCGGCCACCGATCGCGATATCGTTCAACGCGTGATTGATGTTCGCAGGCCACACGCAAAGCGCATAGAGCGCCAGTCCGATACCCGCTGCATAACGCAATCGCGGGATCATTAGGCCCACCGCACCTGCAATCTCCGCGATGCCGGTCAACGCAACAACGGCTTCGGGAAAAGGCACCCACCCGGGCGTAATCTGCAAAAACCCGCCCGGAGCGCGCAAATGTGCGACCCCGGCGATCAGGTACGCCAACGCGACCAATAATCGCAGCGACTTACGCAGCAAAGCGCACCCCAGTCATTTCTTCTGACGCTGTCCAGAGTTTTGCCGCCGCATCACGGTCGATGGCATGTGGACGAACGCCCGAATATGGGTTCATACCCTCGGCCCAAATTGCCGCTATATTGCAATCCTCGCAATAAACCCCGCCCTCGCCTTCAAGCAGTGGCGAGACCGCGCACCAGATACTGGTCGACGCACCGGCTTCGGTTGATTTAAAAATATCTATCAACGTTCCGTCGGGCTTATACCAGCCCATCGCGATCTGTTCATCCATCGTAAGGTGGCGTTGCAGCGGCGTTTTAATACCACCGGGATGCACGGCAAAGGCCCGGATACCATTCGCTTTACCGATTTCGTCAAGATGCACGGCGAACAAGGCATTAGCTGATTTGGCTTGGCTGTAAGCGGTCCATTTCTGATATTCGCGCCTATTGAAATGGGGGTCGTCCAGGTCGACACCGCAGCGGGCGTGGCCGATGGAGGACAGCACGACAACGCGCGTGCCAGCGCCGCTAGCCTTTAACAGCGGCCATATCCGGGCGGTCATCTGGAAATGGCCCAGATGATTCGTGGCAAACTGGCTTTCAAACCCGCGCGCATCGCGGCTCAGCGGATTGGCCATGATTGCAGCATTGTTGATCAGGATGTCGAGTTTATCCGCATGTCTGACTAACTCGGCTGCAAAAGCGTCGATTGATGCGGGGTCCGAAAGATCCATCGGCAATATGACGATATCGCCTGTGATCCCGGCAAGGTCGGCCCTGGCGACCTCTGGGCGGCGCGCGGCAACAAACACTCTTGCTCCCGCCGACGCAAGCGCACGGACGGTTTCCAATCCTAAACCGGAATAGCCGCCTGTCACCAAAGCGGTTTTGCCGGTCAGGTCGATGCCGGCAATAACCTCCAATGCGGTCGAGCGCATACCAAAGGGTGAATTGATCGGGGCTTGGGCTGTCATCGCGTTGTTCCAATATCTATGTGAATGATCTCCGTAGCCGTATCGGCCTCACCGCGAAAGCCAGTTGCAATTTGCAACGATGTCAGTAAGCTTTTAATCGAGCGATTAGGAGTGAAACGAACATGGCGGAGGCTGATGCCGCGCAAGTGAACACGGTTGATGTGCTGATCGTCGGCGCAGGGCTTTCGGGCATTGGTGCGGCGGCGCATCTTACCATGCAATGTCCAGACAAGAGCTACGCAATTGTCGAACAGCGCGCCGATATGGGCGGCACTTGGGATCTGTTCCGCTATCCGGGCATCCGTTCGGATTCTGATATGCACACGCTGGGTTACCGGTTCAAACCGTGGCTGCACGAAAAGACCATCGCGGACGGTCCTTCGATCCACCAATATGTCCACGAGACGGCGGCAGAATATAAAATCACGCCGCATATCCATTTCGGCCACCGCGTGATCGCCGCCGACTGGTCGAGCGCCGATTCGCGCTGGCATGTCACCGCGCAAGCCGTCAACGGCGGCCAGGACCGACATTTTGCCGCACGCTTCCTGTTCATGTGCGCCGGCTATTATGATTATGACGAAGGCTATACCCCCGAATTCCCGGGCAGCGCCGATTTCGGCGGACAGATCGTCCACCCGCAACATTGGCCCGACGCCTTGGACTATAAAGGTAAGAACGTGACAGTTATCGGCTCTGGCGCGACGGCAGTCACGATCGTTCCGGTAATGGCCGAGGAAGCCGCGCGCGTGACGATGCTCCAGCGTTCGCCGACCTATATGGTGTCGCGTCCAGCGCGCGATCCGTTTGCCAATAATCTGCGCAAGATCTTGCCCGAGAAGCTGGCCTACGCGATCACCCGCTTTCGCAATATCAATATGCAGCGGTTCACTTATTGGTACGCACGGCGTGACCCCGCCAAAATGGGCAGCAAGCTGATTGAAATGGCGCGCAAGGAATTGCCGGCTTCGGTCGATGTCGACACCCATTTCACCCCGCGATACGGCCCGTGGGAACAACGCCTTTGCCTGATCCCCGACAGCGATATGTTCAAGGCGATTTCCAGCGGAAAGGCTGAGGTCGTCACCGACCATATTGACCATTTCACTAAAACCGGCATCCAGCTGAAATCGGGCAAGCATATCGACGCCGACATCGTCATCACCGCCACCGGGCTTAATCTGGTGACGATGGGCAAGACCGCGCTCAGCATCGACGGTAAGCCCGTCAATTTGGGCGACCATATCAATTACAAGGGCGTGATGTTCAACGATGTGCCTAATCTTGCCAGCGTATTTGGCTATATCAACGCGTCGTGGACGCTGAAGACCGATATCGTTGCCGATTATGTCTGCCGCTTGTTGCAGGCGATGGACAAAAAGGGCGCGCTGGTTGCCAACCCGCATCTTGACGACCCCGATATGCCGCGATTGCCCTTTGTCGATGATTTCAGCTCGGGCTATTTTGCGCGCAGTTTCGACAAGTTGCCCAAGAACGGCGACCGCCATCCATGGCGGGTATTGCAGGATTATACCGCCGAGAAAAAAATATTGACCAAAGACCCCATCGACGACGGCGTGCTGGTATTCTCGAGCCGCTGAGGCAACAAATTACACCGTCAAATGCACCGGATTTATATTCTTGGTTGCTTTAAGACAAGATAATGGGTGCTTTAGGGGGATCGCGCAGCGCGGCGTGGACGAAGTTCATATCGGGTCCGCCCTCCACCGATACCGAGCCGCCTCGCAGCACACGAACCGTTGTCACGCCGTTCATTGCATGGTCCATGGCATAGTTGAATTGCCGAAAGCGTCCGCGATCAACCGACTGATCCCATCACCGACAGTGCAGCGATGAACCGGCGCTGCATCTCCGCAGACCAGCCTCGCCCGCGCTGCGGATGCATCGGCACCGGCGTGAACTAGAGGATGGTGCCGGTGAGGCTGGTGTCGCAAGGGAATAATTACCCAAGAATGCTTTTTCTTCGCGTCGCGCCAAAATCACGCCGACGGGTACAGCTTGACAACCTTGCTGTTATAATACACTAATACGGCTTTCGGCGCGCTAGTTATTGCAGATGCCGCCAAAGGAGAGGTCCCTATGCTGAACGGTTCCGACAATATGTTCCCGCCCGTCGCTACATGGCGCATTAACGCCATGCGGTTCCTGTTCCTGCTGATGGCGGTTATAATGGG
>JANLRW010000383.1:0-5517 GCA_031361925.1 Sphingomonadales bacterium | reverse complement strand
GCCATTGATTTAGACGCCGAGTTGAAAATTTGCGGTTCAGGCTGGGGAGTTTGCGAGGTTTCGATGACAAAGGGAACAAACGTCCGAGAAATCTGTCAGTATATTAACAGCAAAATATTTTCCTGATCGCGCTCATTTGCCAATCAAAGCGCTGCAACTTCGGAACGCTTATATCGAGCGCATAGGCGCAGAATAGGCGCTCCAATGACGGCGCTTGCCAAGCCCACGTTTTTGCGGCATTTTCAATTTGAGAAATGATGCAATGACAGTGCAGGCTACATTACCAAAACGGTATCGGCATCCAATTCTGGAGGCCATTAAGCATAGTCCTATTGCGACGGTAGTCAGCGACCCTCTGCAGGCTGACAACCCGCTTATCGCCGTCAACGCAGCATTTTGTGCGATGACTGGTTACACAGAAGCAGAATCAGTCGGCCGGAATTGCCGGTTCTTGCGCGGGCCTGACACTGAGAATTCACAAACCGAAAAGCTGCGCGAATCGATTTTTGCGCGTCGGCCAGCGCTCGCTGAACTGGTCAATTATCGCAAGGACGGCTCGCCATTTCGCAACGCGGTAATGATTGCTCCATTATTTGACGATGATGGCGAACTTGAATTATTCGTTGGTTCACAAATCGAAGTTCTCCCGGACGAAGAGAGCATTGCCCTCGTTCGTCAGCAGCAGGCGGCAGAAATCGTCGACCGTCTGTCCCCGCGCCAGCGCGAAATATTGCAGCAAATGGCACAAGGGTTTCGCACTAAACAAATCGCTTACAGGCTGTCATTGAGTGAAAAGACGGTGCAGATGCACCGGATGCTCATGTTCAAAAAGCTCGCTACATCAAACGCCGCTGACGCGGTTCGGATTGCTGTCGAAGCCGGATTATAGTGACGATTTTATACAGGCCTAATCCGGTATTGGGTTTGTTGGGCGCTGATGTAGGTTACGTAGACAGACAGCAGGTATTTTTAGTCGTTAAGCGCATTTGGATTTTTCTTCCTTTATTTTCCAAATCGCCTTTTACACACGACGTCGGCAATCCCCCCGCCGATTAGTGGCGGCCAACTCTGCAAGCTAGCCTGTGACTGAAGACGAAACGTATAACCCAAGGGATTTGGAAATTTTCCCCGGGTCGCAATGGTACCGTCGCAGTTTGCTGTGACGGTACTTTTTTATGTGTAAGCGGCAATCCACAAACGGACAGCGCTGGCTAGACCGCAGGGGGTGTCAGAATCAAGCCGCTCGACGTCAATTTGTGCAACTAGCGCATTAACAGGCAACATTTGAGCGTCCGCCGCAGCTTTTAGCGCATCCCAAAATAATGGCTCCAAACTAATCGAAGTCGGGTGACCGGCGATGGTCATGCTGCGTTTAACCGGCGGGTGATAGATATTGCTCACCCGCCCGCTTTAGCATCAATACATATGCTGACCACCATTGATCGAAAGCGTCGAACCAGTTATGAACCCTGCGTTGTCGCTCGTCAAAAACTCTACACCGCGCGCGATTTCATCTGGCTGGCCTAACCGCCCAACCGGGATCTGCGCGACGATTTTTTCCATGACGTTTTCCGGGATCGTCGCCAGCATTTCAGTGCCGATATAACCCGGAGCGATTGCATTCGCAGTCACCCCGTGCCGTGCGCCTTCTGCCGCCAAAGACTTGGTAAAGCCGTGAATCCCCGATTTTGCTGCGGCGTAGTTGACTTGTCCAATCTGGCCGCCCTGCCCGTTGACTGAACCGATATTGACGATCCGGCCCCATTTTCTCTCACGCATTCCGGCAAACACTGCTTTTGCCATATTGAAACAGCCAGTCAGGTCGACACGGATAACCTCGTCCCATTGCTCGAAGGTCATCTTCACCATCGTCGCGTCGCGGGTGATCCCGGCATTATTGACCATGATGTCGATCTGGCCATATTCGGCCTCTATCGAGGCGCACGCGTCGATGCAGCTTTTGTGATCGCCCACATCCCATTTGCTGACCGCGATGCCAGTGCGTTCGGAAAACGCTTTGGCTGCCGCATCATTGCCGCCATAATTGGCAATCACAACGCGGCCCTTTTCCTGAAGCTTCAAACTGATCGCTTCGCCAATACCGCGGGTTCCGCCGGTCACCACTGCAACGCGTGTCATAGATTCTCTCCTACTTTTTTATATATTCTAGCGTCGGACTAATATGACGCAACGCACTCGGCAAGTTGCCGCAAGCGTTAGGACAACGGTGCAGCATAGGATGTGTTTTGCACAATAATTGGGCTTGTCGGCGAATTTACACCTTTCGTCGCTTGTATCATCAGCGGTTCCACATCTTAAATTGACTTTAACCATATGCCGCCACAGTGAAGTGGGCAGATAATATCCGTCCAGTGGATGATGGACAGGGGTCGTGAGTGTTTGAAGCCAACAATTCAGGCTTTTTAGCAGTGTCGGGAGGCGGTCGCATGGCAATGGCCGATGCGATGGTCGCACCGTTGCGTCAAACGCCTGCGCGCACATGGCGCGATACGCTGGCTGAAATCGACTTTGTTCCCGATCTTGGCGAAGATATCGGCTCTGCGCACTGGTTTCGCGGACTTGCCAGCCTGACTCTATTGAGCGTTGCCGCACTCGCCTTGTTCCCCGATTTTGGGCCGGTATACGGTGCCCAACCGCCGGTCCAGACCGAAACCGAATTTGAAGAAGCCCGCGCGCAGATGGTCATGCCAATTGCCTTTGGCAGCGACAGCGGCAGACGGATGGCGGCGACCGACGCTGTAGTCGCGCTTGCCGGAAGCCCCGAACGGCCGCGTATCGAACTGACCGCCAGCCTTGGTCGCGGCGACAGCTTTGCCCGCGTGCTGCAACGAGCTGGTGTGGGCAGCGGCGAAGCGGCACAGGTCACCTCTTTGGTATCGGGCGCTACGTCGCTGGGCGAAATCGAGCCGGGCACACCGATTGATATCGTATTGGGCCAGCGCACATCCAAAAACTCTTCACGGCCGCTTGAATCGATTGCTTTTCGGGCGCGGTTTGACCTCAACCTAGCGGTCAACCGTGACGGCAGCGTGCTGCGCCTTGCGCGCAAACCGGTAGCCGTGGATGCAACGCCGCTGCGCATCCGAGGTGCCGTCGGCAGCCAGGGCATTTACCGCTCGGCACGCGCGGCGGGTGCCCCTGCCGATGCTATCCAAGCCTATCTAAAAGTCATCGCCGGTCGCACCAGCCTGCGGTCGATCAGGCCCACCGACGAATTTGATATCATCGTCGATTATCGCCGTGCCGAAACCGGTGAAGTCAAAGTGGGCGACTTGCTCTATGCCGGTGTCGACCGCGACGGCAAATCGGCGATCCAGATGCTGAAATGGTCAATGGGCGACAACAGCCAGTGGTTCGAGGCATCGGGTGTTGGCGAATCAAAGGGCGCATTGAGCCGACCGGTTAACGGTCCGGTCACATCGGGCTTCGGGTCGCGCCGCCACCCGATTCTCGGTTACCGCCGGATGCACAGCGGCCTTGATTTCAAGGCAAGCTATGGCACACCAATTTATGCGGTCAGCGACGGCACCGTCGTCCTGGCAGGACGCAAAGGCGGCTACGGCAACTTCGTGCAAATCAACCACGGTGGCGGGCTAGGCTCGGGTTACGGCCATATGAGCCGCTTTGCCGTGTCCTCGGGCAGCCGAGTGCGGCGCGGGCAGATCATCGGTTATGTCGGGTCGACCGGTTTATCAACGGGCCCGCACTTGCATTACGAGCTGTATCGCGGTGGCCACGCGGTCAACCCGATGTCGGTCAAGTTCACGCAGCGTGCGCAACTATCGGGCAACGACCTCGCCCAATTCCGCCGCAAGTTGAACGGACTAAAATCGGTGAGGGCCGGTGCAGCGCTGACCCCGATGCGGGCATCGACAGCCAAAGCCAAAGGGTCGGGCCGCGAAATCGACCGCCTCACGCAGAGTATGGATAGCGATCGCAACGCCGGTTAGGCGAATCGGATACATCCTGCTACATTTGCAATATCATCCGACCACTCATGCTGTCGCCGTGTGACTGAGAGACATTAGCGCTCTCGTAAAAGGCACTTAAAATTGATGTCGCATCGCCATCCCCGTCGGATATTCGTGCTTTGACCTTAGGGTCGATCAATCTCGGTGCGCGTAGCCTAGACGACGCGAACCGGTTGGCGCACGCTATCGTCAATTCCATCCCGGAGCCGTTTTTGGTGCTCGACGCCGACTTGCGTGTGCTCGAAGCCAGTCTATCCTTTTACGACATTTTTAAGGTGAACCCGGCGGAGACCGAGGGCACTTTGCTGTATTCACTTGGCAACGGCCAATGGGACATACCGGCGCTGCGGCTGTTGCTGGAAACAATCCTGCCGGAAAAAACCCAGCTGGATAATTTCGAAGTCGATCATGATTTCGCCGATATCGGCCACAAAATCATGCTGCTGAACGCGCGTAAGGTTACCTATGACGACGCTGGAACGATGGCGATATTGCTGGCATTTCGCGACATTTCCGAACGGCGCGCCATCGAGCAGGAAAAAGCCGCGTTGCTGATGCGTGCAGAAGAATTGCTGCTGCACAATGATATGCTGCTCGAAGAAATGCGGCACCGCGTCGCCAACAGCTTGCAAATCATTGCGAGCATATTGCTGATAAAAGCGCAGGCGGTATCATCGCAGGAAACGCGTTTCCATTTGGAAGATGCGCATAAGCGCGTTATGTCGGTGGCGACGGTGCAGCAATATCTGCACATGACCGACGGCGTCGAACAGGTCGAAGTTTGCGGATATCTCGAAAAATTATGCGAAGGTCTCGCGACCTCAATGGTCAGCGAAAGCCAGCCGGTTAAAGTCAACGTGATGTGCGACACCGGCATGATCGCCTCCGCCCATGCCGTCAGCATCGGTCTCATTGTCACCGAACTGGTCATCAACGCCCTGAAATATGCGTTTCCGGTTGTGAAAAAAGATGCCGTCATCGTGGTCGGTTACGAGATATCGGGAACGAACTGGAAACTGACGGTCTCTGACAATGGCTCGGGGAAAAGCGATGCGGTTGCGCCAACCATGAGCGGGCTTGGCACAACCATAGTCGACGCGCTGGCCCAACAGCTCAATGCCAAAGTCGAGATGACCAACAGCGCCGACGGGTTGACGGTAGCCATTACCCATGCGACTTTCGCGTCGCGCCTGCCCAAGGCAGCGTAGAACACACGAACATCGGGCATTGAGCAAGGCTTGTCGGTCGGCTAAGCCTTGGCGCATGAACCAAACTGCCAGCTACCCCAACACGCGCCTCCGCCGCACCCGTGCGACGACTTGGAGCCGCGACATGGTGCGCGAAAACACCCTTACGCCAGCCGACCTGATCTGGCCGTTGTTCGTGACCAGCGGCACCAGTGTCGAAGAAGCGGTCGCCACGCTGCCCGGCGTGTCGCGCTGGTCGGTTGACCTGATCGTCAAACGCGCAGGCGAAGCGATTGCGCTTGGTATCCCTTGCGTGGCGCTGTTCCCACACACGCCTG
>JANLRW010000378.1:0-2519 GCA_031361925.1 Sphingomonadales bacterium | reverse complement strand
CTCGCCAATACGCGCATGGGCGATGTTCTGCCAGGGAGGAAGGCCGCAAGAGGCACTCGATCTGATCCGTGCGCATATGACACGCGACCCCGATTCGCCGCTGATCAGCTATAGTCTTATTCTCGAAGCGGCCTGTCTGCTGTTGCTGAAACGCTTTGACGAAGCCATAGCGCCAGCGCGCGAAACCGTTGCGCGACGGCCAGATTATCTCAACGCGGATGTGATTTTCGCGTCGGCTTTGGCGCATGCCGGACTTATCGACGAGGCGCGTGAACGCATCGCCGGGTTCAAAGCCAAAGGCCGGACGGAAAATTCCTTGGCGATGCTCCGCAACCTCGATGAACGCGCCTTCGTGCGCAAGGGATTGGAATTGGCGGGCCTCGATGACTGACATCTTCCTCTCCACCAACCGCGAGGACGCCGCCTGATGCAGCAAGCACATGACTTTGCCGACGAGAGCGAGGCTCTGCTAGCACTGCTAACGCCGCTTAAGGAAGCCGATTTCGAAACGCCCACTCTCTTTAAGGGCTGGAGCATCGACCAGATCCTGCGCCACCTCCATGTCTGGAACATCGCCGCCGATCTGTCGCTGACCGACGAGGCTGGCTTTGCCGCGTTCATGGCGGACATGGCGGCGGGAATACGCGGCGGGCGGTTGCCGGATTTTGAGGCGGCGTATCTGGACGGGCTTTCGGGTCATGACTTGCTCCAAACATGGGCAACAAATTTCAAAAATGTTGCGCAGCATTTTTCTGCCGCCGATCCCAAAGCCCGCGTCAAATGGGTGGGGCCGGAGATGAGCGTGATCAGCTCGATCACCGCACGGCTGATGGAAACATGGTCACATGCACAGGCGATTTATGATGTGCTGGGCGTGGCGCGCATCGATGCCGCCCGCATCCGGCAGGCAGCGTCCTCATTGGGCGTGGCGCAATATTGCATCGACGAGGCGGTCAAGTATGAACGGCAGAGAAAACCATTCGGCAAGCCGCTGGCGGTCAATCAGGCGATCCAGTTCCCGCTCGTTGAACTCGCCACCGACGCCGAAATGCTGCGCTTGCTCATCTACAAAACCGCCGCCGAGATGGATAGTATGACCAAACCCGAAGTCGCCATTCGCCTGTCCGACAAGGTCAGCATGTGCAATTACAAGGCCAACCGCCTGGTCTGCAACGCCGCCGATTTCGCGATGCAGGTGCACGGCGGCATGGGCTATTCGCGGCACAAGCCGTTCGAACATATCTACCGTCACCACAGGCGATATCGCATCACCGAAGGCGCGGAGGAGGTTCAGATGCGAAAAGTAGCTGGGCATTTATTTGGGTTTATGAACGGATGAGCGTATCCCGCTTCCTGCCCAAAGTCGCGCTTTGGGCGCTGATTCTCGCACCGGCGTCCATGCTTCTGCACGAACTTGCCCATCTCGCGGCTGGTTTAGCGATGGGATATCCCGTCCAACTCAATCTGGCGAGCGTTTCAGGGGGACCGTCCTTGGGTCTTTCTCCCAATATGGATGTCGCTCTGCAAGCGTCGGCGGGTCCGGCGATCACGCTAATGGTGCTTCTTGTCGCGCTCGTCTTTCTAAAGCGGCGTCCATCCGCGGACTGGGCATTCGCTCTTGCAATCGTCGCACCCGCTCGGTCGATGGTCGGTTTGGTATTTTTGTATTACGGTCTGCAAGCCCGGCTTGCGGGGCAGGTTTTCCGGGGGCAACCGAACTTCGATGAGTTCAACGCGGCAACAGCGCTCGGCGTTGCGCCGACTGCTGTGGTTGCGGTCCAGACTGCAATGATTGCAATCGCCTATTACTACGCAATATCCAGACGTCGGCAAAAGCTGCTCGATGTCGGGCTGGCGCTGGTCGGCGGTATTGCCGGGATGGCACTATGGATGACATTAATCGGACCGGCGTTACTGGGGTTTTGGTGATGCAACAGGCGCAGGATTTTTTCAACGAAGCCGAAGCGCTGTCGACGCTCATCGAGCCGCTTTGCGAAACGGATTACGAAGCCCAGACCCAATTCAAGAGCTGGACCATTAATCAAATCCTGCGCCATCTGCACGTCTGGAATATCGCAGCCGACCTGTCATTGACCAACGAAGCGGCCTTCGCTGAATTTATTGAAAAGATGGCTTCGGGCGTTCGCGGCGGCAATCTGCCCGAGTTCGAAGCGGCGTATTTGGGTGGGCTTTCGGGGCAGGAATTACTCGAAACATGGGCCGAAAATTTCAAAAATGTTGCGCAGCATTTTTCTGCCGCCGATCCCAAAGCCCGCGTTAAATGGGTGGGGCCGGAGATGAGCGCGTTAAGCTCAATCACCGCGCGGCTGATGGAAACATGGTCACATGCACAGGCGATTTATGATGTGCTGGGCGTGGCGCGCATCGACGCCGACCGCATCGGCAATATTGTCCGGCTAGGCGTCAATACCTATGGCTTTACCTGGAAGAACCGCAGGCAAGAACCACCCGGCCCGATGCCGCGCCTTCGCCTCACCGCGCCATCAGGTGCCATTTGG
>JANLRW010000350.1:0-2442 GCA_031361925.1 Sphingomonadales bacterium | reverse complement strand
CAAGGGCGCCTATTGGGATAGCGAGATCAAACATGCGCAGGAACGTGGGCTATCCGATTTTCCGCTGTTCACGCGCAAGCCCGCAACCGATGTCTCCTATCTCGCCTGCGCGCGCGATATGTTTGCGGCGAGCAATATCCGACCCGCCTTTGCCACGCACAACGCGCTGACCGTTGCGACCTTGCTAGAATGGGCTGGGGGCAACCGCGATTTCGAGTTCCAGCGGCTTCACGGCATGGGCGAGGGGCTGTTCGAACGGCTGGTGGGCGAACAAGGCTATCATTGCCGGACCTACGCGCCCGTCGGCGGCCACCGCGATCTGCTGGCCTACCTCGTGCGGCGCTTGCTGGAGAACGGCGCGAATTCCAGCTTCGTTCATCAGTTAGCCGATCAATCGGTCAGCGAAGACGAATTACTCGCCGATCCGGTCGAAAAGGTCATGGCAGTGGGCGGGATGCGGCATCCGTCAATTGCCTTGCCAGCCGACTTGTTCCGGCCCGAGCGGGCGAATAGCGAAGGGCTGGATCTCGATGACGCCGCGATATTGGCGGGCGTTGCGGCAGAGGTTGCCAAACCCGCCACGCTTGATGTGAAAACCGGTAACGACGCGACCGGGGCAATAACCACGGCCTTAGCTGCTTTCCCCGCCTGGTCTGCCACTCCTCTCGACGAGCGCGCCGATTGCGTCGACCGGCTGGCCGATCTGCTTGAAGAGAACCGGACCAAATTGATGGCTATCGCAGTGCAAGAGGCAAAGAAAACGATTCCCGATGCGCTGTCTGAAGTGCGCGAAGCTATCGACTTTTGCCGCTATTACGCCGCCCGCGCGCGAAACGACCTGGTGCCGGTCGAACTGCCCGGCCCGACCGGTGAGCGCAACGTGCTTCGGCACGAAGGGCGCGGCGTCTGGGTCGCGATTGCGCCATGGAATTTCCCGCTCGCGATCTTTCTCGGGCAGGTCGCGGCGGCCTTGGTGGCGGGTAACACAGTTGTTGCAAAGCCCGCACCGCAAACGCCAGCTATTGCCGCGTTCGCGGTTGAACTGGCCTATCATGCGGGCATCCCCCAGGCGGCGTTGCAGCTTGCAGTCGGCGGCGGCGATGTAGGCGCGGCCCTGACCTCCGATGTCCGCATATCAGGCGTGGTATTCACCGGATCGGTCCCCACCGCCAAGGCCATCGCGCGCAGCCTGCTCGCCGATGACGACCGGCCGTTGGTGCCGCTCATTGCTGAAACCGGCGGGTTAAACGCAATGGTGGTCGATTCGACTGCGCTCTCCGAACAGGTTGTGCGCGATGTCATCGTCTCGGGCTTTCAGTCGGCGGGGCAGCGTTGCTCTGCATTGCGGTTGCTATTGCTCCAAGAGGATATCGCCGAACATACGCTGGAGATGCTCAAAGGCGCGATGGATACGCTCAATGTCGGCGACCCGAGCAATCCCGCGACCGATATTGGCCCGGTTATCGACCAAGCGTCCTACGACAAGCTGATGGCGTACCGCGAGCGTGTGAAGGACCGCATCGTCCATAGTGTGCCGGTGCCGCCATACGGTCTGTTCTTGCCGCCGACGCTTATCTGGCTTGACGATATGGACCAGCTGGAGGGCGAATGGTTCGGCCCGCTCGTTCATATCGCAACTTGGAGGGCCGGAACGATGGAGCAGATCATCGACCGCGTTAACGCGAGCGGCTTCGGCCTCACTATGGGCCTGCACAGCCGAATTGCGCGCAGTGGCGAGATGGTCGAACGAGCGGCGCGGGTGGGCAATCTCTATATCAACCGCTCGATGATCGGCGCAGTGGTTGGCAGCCAACCCTTCGGCGGCGAAGGCCTGTCAGGCACCGGCCCAAAGGCAGGCGGCCCGCATTATCTCTACCGCTTTTGCGCCGAGCGGACCACGAGCACCGACACGACGAGTGCGGGCGGCAATGCATCGTTGCTGTCTCTCGAGGATGACGCCTGAAGTTCCAAAGCCGCGCCAAATTGCGCAAGTTGATCGTAGATTGCAAAGTCCAACCGCTCAAGATCACCATTGCCGTTATTGGTCAGCTAGGCGAAGGCGGCTGACTTTTGACAGTTTTGACGCGAAAACGGGAAAATGAGGCCGGGGGGAACTTGAACCTGTCAGGCATTAACCGATGTGTATCCGCCGCAGCTCGCGCGGAGGGGCGTTAACTGACAGGCAAAATCCTATTTTGCAAGCGGCACTTGCGTTCCTAATATGTTCTGATAAGCATTCACCCATGGCAAAGGCAAAGCGCAGATATGTGTGTCAGGCTTGCGGGTCCGAGGCGAACCGGTGGCAGGGGCAGTGTGACGATTGCGGCGAGTGGAACACGCTCGCCGAGGAGGCCACCGCGACCGTCTTTGAAATGAAGCATCATCTGCGCTCGGGCGGGCGCGATGTGGTGTTGCATGGCCTTGATACCGAGATCAAGTTGC
>JANLRW010000323.1:0-7008 GCA_031361925.1 Sphingomonadales bacterium | reverse complement strand
ATCAATATTTCGACTTCGGCATTGCCAACGCTGGTTCCAGTGCTGCTGTCACCCAGATCGACGCGCAAAGTGTCACCTGGACGCACAGAAAGGATGCAATCACCCTTAACTGGAGCGGGCGGAATTGCCGCAGTATTGATAAAACCAGTGAATCGCCCGCTATTTAAAGCCGATTCGGTCAAGGTTATCCGTTCTCGGTCACCATTTGCCGTGACGATGGTCGCTTCAAACTGGTCAATCGCATTCGGATTGATGTTTTTGGTGACCGCATCCACCTGAATCACCAGCGGTTCGCCCGCGCGGATGGCGCTAGCAGGAACCAAGCTTGCAGGGGAGGTGGAAACCCCGGCAAACGCTCCGGAAAGCGCCACAGGCGCCGCTCCGCCGCTGCCAAAGCACATCGTAGACGGCAAATTGGCCGCTGATGCGCCCGGCGCGTTGGAAAAATGGAATAGATTAAGCACTGGCGCAGGAGGTTGGACTATTTCAACTGCAAACTGCACGGTATTTGATGGTCGCGATAGCGTTTGCCCGCCGACAGTCCACTCCGCAGTGGCTGTATTGCTAATGATTTGCGGCGTGCTTTGCGCAAACGCAGGTAGGCTGGCGGCAGGATGCAAAATTCCTGCCGCCAGCACACCAGCGCATTTGATAAAGGACTTGGTTAACGCTCTCATGGCGAAAAAGGGCGACGTCGGCACCTGCCGCGCGCCGCCCTTCGTTCTTTCTTAGATCGGGTTGATCGTGACGCGGAAGATCAGCGCGCTCGAACCACCGCCAGCAACGTTTGCCAGCGTCCCGACAACCGTATTCGCGGGCGTGCCAAAGCTACCGCCATCGGCATCGCCATTTGAATCGGTGACCGTAGTCCCGCCCGAGCAAGTTTGACCCGCGCCCGGCGTGGTGACTGTGCCGTTGATCTTGATCGAACCAGCAACAAATATGGTGTTGGTTGGCACAAGGTCAGACACATTGATATTTGTCGCCGTCGCACCACCAGCAGCGTTAGCCACCGAGATGCAATATTCGACGACAGCACCAGGCACAGACTTAAAGTTGCCCGTGCTAACACCGTCGCTAATGACGACGCTGCTCTTGAACACGCTCAATACAGCCGCAGAAATGGTGTAATCGTCGGTTGCAACGTCGATACCGTCACGGGCAATCGAAGCGCCGCCATTTCCGGTTTTGACAACATCGGCAAAGATTGTTTCGACCGTTCCGGCGCCGTTGAGGGTGGCATCGGTTGCCGCAGTAATGGCGGTGCCGTTGCTGTTGAGTGCCGCAGCGCTCAGCGTTACGCCTGCAACCTGACCGTTTGTAGCACCCAGTGGGATGTCACCGACGATAAGGATGGTCACGTTGGAGTCGGCGGCAAGGTTGTCGACAGTCAACGTCGCAGTTGCTGCTGAATCGCAGACCGCGTCGGCGTTGGCGTCAAGGCAAACGAGCAAGTTCGTTACGTTAAACGCGTCAGTGCCGCCGTGGGCGGCGGTTCCGCCAACGATTTGCGACGGCGTGATCGTGAAATCAAGCGTGTCGTTCGACGTGTTTGACAAAATAAACGTGGTCTGCCGGGCGGTTTGACCCGGATTGACCGTCGTTGTTCCTATCGGTGCTTTTTCAGCCAAGGTGAAGATCACCTTGCGGTCGACAACGAACGTATCAGCAGCTGTTTGCTGCGTCTGCGCCGTGCCACCAACTTGATAGTTGACGTTCACGGTGTTTACGATGCTCGTGCCCTGCGCAGTTCCCGCCGCAAATGCAGGCATCGAGCCAAGCAAAGACAGTGTGACTGCGGATGAGGCAACGAGAAATTTAAGCTTACTGGTCATGCTTAGTCTCCTGTTGCATTTAACTCGATTGCGCCCACTCCGCTGCAATCATGGCGGTTCGCGATCACTTGACGATCCCGCGAAATATCAATTTTCCTTCCGCACCAGCGGTAAGGGGTTGATTCAAATTCCATTTTATATGGGTAACATCGGTCAAAGCCGCTGCTCGGACCGAGCCGTCGCCCTTCGTCACCCGCAGCGTCCCCAATATTCCCCAACTCTTGCCGCCATCAATCGACACAACTTCAAGTCCGTCGGAGGTGCCGTTAAACGCAACAGCGGCAGGCAAGGGGTTGGTCACCACGAAATTGCTTGCGGTAGATCCGCCGACATTTTTGTAGCGGACAATGAACACCAGATTATCGCCTGGTGTGACCATGTTCGGCTTTTCAAGAACAACAGCATTGCTGCCGTCGCTGCGCACAACCTGCCGTTCGACAAAAACGTCGCTCTTCAGCTCGAGCGGGGTTGCCGCCATCGCAGCATTACCGGCCAACGCAAATGCCAAAGCAGCAAAAATGGATGAAATCATTGTTTTCATGGAATTTTGACCTTGAAAGTAACCGTTCTGGTCTGGCCTGCAGGAATATTGCCTGCTGCCACGCTGACGCGTGTGCCGTTATAGTTGCCGGCATCGGCATCTGCGGCGTCGCTCAACCCTGCAGCTTGCAGCGTAATCGTGCCGGGCTCATAAGTTGTGCCGACAGGGATGGGGTCAGCGATCACCAGATTAGCAAGGCTGCCAGATCCAGTAACATTGGCCGCGATGCTGTATGTAATAATCGCGCCTGGAACCGGACGGTTGCCACCAAAAGGGTCGGCGATTGTTGCTGTTTTGACTAAAGCGACCGAAGCCGCTTGAACCGCCAGAAAGCCGTTGTCGATGCCGTCGGCGCCGGTGTTTCCGACAACCGCATCGCCGCCGCCCTGACCAGCGCCTGTAAAGCTCGTGCCGGGCGCTCCGCTACCTGTTTTGGCAGCAGCGGTCAGCGTAACCTCTGCACGGTTCCCGTCCGTTACGCCGATAGGCGTGCTAGTAATGACGAACACGCGGATGCTTTGGTCAGGCGCAAGTACCGGATCGTTGGTGCCAGGCACATAAACGGTATCGACGCCGGGATCGTAAACGCCGTTGCCGTTGGCATCGATAACAATCTGTGTCAGCGTCGGATCGAAATCGTCACCGCCATTGGCTATGTTGGCGGTCAAATTGAACGCCTCGCTGCCATTGCCGGTATTCGTCACTTGATATGTCAAAACATTACCGGTTGCACCGGGTGCCGTCGTTACATCGCCGGGGTCGGTCGATGCGACCGTGACATCGAGCAGTTCGTCGACTTTAATAATGACGGTGTTTGATTGGATGGTAACCGTGCCGGAGGGGGTGGTATACGTTGCCTCGGCAATGTTCTGAATGTCGGTTCCGGCCAGTGTGCCCGCCGCAAACGCCGGTTGCGCAGCGAACAACGCGGTGGTCGCAAAAAGCGCATAGCCGCCAGCTACGGCGAAGCTATGGCCGGTCCCGTATATGGATTTTGATCTGGTCATCATGGCCGACGTTATGCCGGAATAAGGTCAAGAAACGGTTAATATGGGATGACTGGATTAACTAGATTAAAACATTGAAAAACAACAATTATTATCATAATATTATCGTCAATTCATGTAAAATCGGTAAACTATGCTAAGGTTTGCAATGCTGACTGCAATGACGTCACACCGATGAAATTTTATGCTGAGGCCAAGTCGCGGTTGACAGAATCTGTCGTCGCTTCTAACGCGCCTCCACCGCATCAAGCGGGTGTAGCTCAGTTGGTTAGAGCGCCGGCCTGTCACGCCGGAGGTCGCGGGTTCAAGTCCCGTCACTCGCGCCACTCTCCGCGACGTTAGTCCGCGGGCGGAGGGGTAAACGAGCCGGTTTCCATCCAAATCATCAGTGGTCTGAGCGGTGCGATCCAGACGATGCCAGCAACTAAATAGACGAACGCCTGCGCCAATATATGGATTTGGCCGATATAGCCCGACAGGCTGACGATCAGAAAAACCCAGACCGTTATCAGCAACAATATTGCCAGCATCCCGGCGGGTTTGCGCCAACTTGGGCGTTGGTTGTCTTGATTCATGACGTCATCCACCATTTTTCAGTGAGCATAAAATCCATCGGTACGTCCCAAGGATCGGCGTTTATGGCAGGTGCTTGTTGGATAGCCCAAGCGATGCCGATAGCGACATGTTTAGGCAATACGGATAAAGCACGGTCGTAATGGCCTGCGCCCTGTCCCAAACGCATCAAACGGCTATCAAAAGCAACTAACGGGACCAAGATGACGTCAGGTTTAACGACATCGTTTGAGGGCGGTGGCTGCGACAGCCCGTAGGGGCCGGTTTGAAGTGTATCACCGGGCGACCAGCGCAGAAACTGCATTGGTGCGGTGCGGCTGGTGACAAACGGCAAAGCTGTTACACAGCCGCGGTCGTGCGCCGCAGAAAGGAGGGCCGAGGGATTTGCTTCGCTGTCCTTGGCAATATAGCCGGCGACAATTGCGCCGGGTCGGAAAAATTGCGCTAGTGGCGAAGGCGGCCTTGAAAAAGCAACCGCTAGATCCTGAGCGCTTAATGCGGCGACGTAATCGTCGCGTTTTTGACGATACTCGCGGCGCATGGTCGCTTTACCGGTATCCATGTCACCTGTCGCACCCAAAAAAAGTTAGCGGAACCACCATGGGTCGTTTCCCGGAATATCCTCTGACGCCAAAACGTCAGGTGGGCGCCGTTTAGTCTGGACCAGGGTCCAAACAGGGACAGCTCCCTTAGATAAATAATCGCCTCAGGGATGTTCTCATCAGTTCGTGCCGGGCAGTCCCGCCAATCCCTATATAGGCGCACGAAAGCTATTGCTCAAGCTTATCCGCAAGTGCCTCGAGCCGCTCTGCCAGTTTTTCAAGCGTTTGGGCGGTCTCGCCACTGTCCGCGTCGTTACTGACCGGCGTCGAAACCGAAGGTGCTACCCCGCTTTTGGCATCATGCAATTTGTCGGCGAGCAACAGTGCTGAAAATAACAGCAACCGGCTTTCGTTGAGGCCACCCGAAGGGCCGCCGGCCTCTCGTGCCATGTCATCCACCATTGCGCCCAAGGCTTGAAGCCGCGGTTCTTCGCCATCCTTACAGGTTACGATGTATTCGCGGCTGGCGATCGAGAGGCGAACGTCGGCCATTATTGTCCATTCCGGGCGATAAGGTTATCGAGCTCAGAAATCGCCGCCTTGGTTTCAGACTTTAACCGCTCGTGCTTCGCAACAAGCGCGCCATCACTATCGTTATTTGAAGCGGCGCGAGGCACTTGTTCGATCCGTGACAAAGCCCGCTCTATCCGGCCAATCGCCATAATTAGTTGTGGTTGTGCCATAGCTTGCCTCCGTGACGTCAGACCGGATAGCAGAATTCTGTGATACTGCAAATATTGCTGGTCTGGCGAGATCGCGGTGCCAGCGCGGCAAAAAGACCAACCCGTCACTTGACGATAGCCAGTCCTGTCAGCAAAGGGTGCCCACCGGCGACTCGTATTGTCAACGGCCCTGTCTGCGGCGTTCGCCGTCGACCTTCGATCTGGGTAATCTGGGGAACCGAAACATGACAGTCAGCGAACGGCAGATGGCTAACGCGATCAGGGCGTTGACTATGGATGCCGTCCAGGCAGCGAATAGCGGACATCCAGGAATGCCGATGGGAATGGCGGATGTCGCGACGGTGCTGTATTCCGATTTCCTTAAGTTTGACCCCTCTGATCCGAAGTGGCCCGACCGCGACCGCTTTGTTCTGTCTGCAGGGCACGGCTCGATGCTGGCATATGCCACGCTGCACCTTACCGGCTACGCGCGTCCAACGATGGACGATATCCGCAATTTCCGGCAATTACACAGTCCGTGTGCTGGACATCCCGAAAATTTTGAACTGGAAGGCGTTGAAACGACAACCGGACCATTGGGACAGGGGCTGGCCACTGCCGTCGGGATGGCTATAGCGGAAAGGCATTTGAACGCGGTTTTTGGCGATGATCTTGTGGATCACAAAACTTGGGTGGTCGCCGGTGATGGATGCCTCATGGAAGGTATCAACCATGAGGCGATTGGACTGGCGGGTCATCTGCAGCTTGGGCGATTGAACGTGCTGTGGGACGATAACCGGATCACGATTGATGGCTCGGTCGATTTGTCGTCGAGTGAAGATATTGCGGCGCGATACCGCGCGACCGGCTGGCATGTGGTTAGCTGCGATGGTCATGACTTCGATGATATCCGCAAGGCAATGAGCGAAGCAGTCGCCGACCCGCGCCCCTCGCTGATCGCTTGCCGGACGGTAATCGGTTATGGATCGCCGAATAAGCAGGGCAGTTCAAAAGTTCACGGTTCGCCGCTCGGTGACGACGAAGTCGCGGCAACGCGTGCTGAGCTGGGCTGGACGCAAGCGCCTTTCGAGATATCGGAAGAAGTCCGGGCGGCATGGCTCGATCGCACCAATGGCGGAGCTTCGCTTCATAATCAATGGAAGAAGTCTCTTTCAAGCAATTCGAATAAAGCAGAATTTGATCGCAGAATATCTGGAAAAATTGATCCAGCATCGGCAATGTCGGCTTATATGGCGCAATTAGTGGCAGACCGACCGAAGGCTGCCACGCGCAAATCTTCGGAAATGGCGCTTGGCCCGCTGACCGACGCGTTTCCCGAATTATTGGGCGGCTCAGCTGATTTGACAGGTTCAAATAATACCAAGACATCAGCCACCAAACCGTTCAACAAAGACGATTATTCTGGCCGTTACATCTATTACGGCATCCGTGAATTCGGCATGGCGGCCGCGATGAATGGCATGGCTTTGCACGGAGGAATTATTCCGTTCGGCGGCACGTTCCTGATTTTTTCTGACTACGCTCGTCCAGCGATCCGGTTGTCGGCACTGCAGGGCGCGCGTGTGATTTATGTGCTAACGCACGATAGCATTGGCCAAGGCGAAGATGGCCCAACGCATCAACCGATTGAACATCTGCAAAGTTTGCGGATGATCCCCAATCTTGAGGTTTTTCGGCCTTGTGATGCGGTCGAAGTCGCCGAATGCTGGCAACTCGCATTGAGCCGCACCGATGGCCCGTCGGTTTTGGCTCTTTCGCGGCAAGATT
>JANLRW010000302.1:0-1823 GCA_031361925.1 Sphingomonadales bacterium | reverse complement strand
AGCCTGAACGGTGAATTGATCGATAGCGATGGGGCTTCCGGGTCGAACCGCCGTCGCTGGATCATTATCGCTTTGGTCGCCGCTGTGCTGGTCATTGGAGCGATCGCGGCATATATGTTTATGGGCGGAAGCGAAGACACCGCTGCCGCGTCTGCCGCTGAAAAGGCAGGCCAGGCGCAAACGGTCAGCGTGATAGCGCCGGGCCGTGACACTGTTGTCCGCGCTATCAACGCCACTGGCACACTTGCTGCGCGGCGCGAAGTGCCCGTCGGCGTCGTGGGTGAAGGCGGCCAGGTGACGCGGGTCTATGTCGATGCAGGCGACTGGGTCAAACAGGGTCAGACGCTGGTTAGTGTTGATCGCTCGGTGCAGGCGCAGCAGGCGATTGCACTCGAAGCACAAATTGGTGTGGCACGGGCAGATTTGCAGCTTGCGCAGAACGAACTAGACCGCGGGATGCAACTGGTGGGCCGCGGCTTTATATCAAAGGCCGATGTTGACCGCAAAACAGCGACCCGCGACAGCGCGCGTGCGCGTGTTAATGTCGCCAATGCGCAATTGGCCGAGGCCAGAGCTCGCAACGCCCGGCTTGATATTCGCGCGCCGGTAAGCGGCTATGTGCTGGAACGTAATGTTCAGCCGGGCCAAACCGTATCGGCAGGCAGTGGCATATTGTTCCGACTGGCCAAAGACGGCGAGATGGAGTTACAGGCGGCGTTGAGCGAAGATGACCTGGCTCTGATTTCCGAAGGTGTTTCGGCGACGGTAACACCCGTTGGCACAGACCGACAGTTCACCGGCCGCATCTGGCAGGTTGCTCCTATGATCAGCCAAGAAACCCGTCAGGGGATCGCGCGAGTTTCGCTGCCGTTCGACCGCGCGCTGCGCCCCGGTGGTTTTGCCTCGGTCGAGATCAAGGCAGGGGCGATGACTGCGCCGGTGCTGCCCGAATCTGCCGTGCAGAACAGCCGTGAGGGCAGCTACGTCTATATCGTTGGCAAGGATAACAAGGTCAAACGTCGCCCGGTCAAGGTCGGCACGGTTACTGCCAATGGCCTTACAATTGCTGAAGGGCTGGACGGCAGCGAGCGGGTGGTGTTGTACGCTGGCGGCTTTCTCAATCCGGACGAGGTCGTCAACCCCAAGCTTCAGAAGAAGCAGTAATTCCTAAGCACAATCGGGACGCCAGCCATGAATTTCAGTAATATTTCCGCCTGGTCGATCCGCAACCCTGTGGTCCCGATTGTTCTGTTCGTGGCCCTTACAATTGCCGGGATAATGTCGTTCCGGAATATGGACGTGCAAAACGACCCCGATATCGAGTTTCCTGTCGTGGTCGTTTCGATTTCGCAACCTGGCGCTGCTCCAACCGAAATCACGACGCAAATTACACAAAAGGTCGAATCCGCTATCCGCAGCGTTCAGGGCGTCCGAAATATCGACGCCAGCGCCAGCGAAGGTAACACCACAGTCAGCGCTGAATTTGAAATTGGCGACGATATTAACGCAGCCGTAAGCGAAGTTAAAAACGCGGTCGACCAGATCCGCAGCGATCTGCCCGATGGGATATTGGAACCACAGATTTTTAAGGTCGCAACCTCGAGCGATCCGATTGCCTATTTTGCGGTCGAAGCCAGTGACATGACGCTTGAGCAACTCAGCTGGTTCGTCGATGACACCGTTGCGCGCCGGTTGCTCGCGGTCGAGGGTATGGCATCGGTCAGCCGCAACGGCGGCGTAAACCGCGAAATTCGCGTCGTCCTCGACCCTGCCAAAATGCAGGCGCAAGGCGTTACCGCCAGCCAGATCAATTCGGTCCTGCG
>JANLRW010000284.1:0-2061 GCA_031361925.1 Sphingomonadales bacterium | reverse complement strand
GAGGAGGGCTATCGCATCATCCTCGTCAATTCCAACCCGGCGACGATCATGACCGACCCGGATATGGCGGATGCGACCTATGTCGAGCCGATCACTCCGGAAATCGTCGCCAAGATCATCGAGAAAGAGCGCCAAAAGTTTCCTGACAATAAACTCGCGGTGTTGCCGACGATGGGCGGGCAGACCGCGTTGAATGTCGCGCTGGCGCTGTTCAACGATGGCACGCTTGCGAAATATGGCGTTGAAATGATCGGCGCCGATGCCGAGGCCATCGACAAGGCCGAGGACCGGATTAAGTTCCGCGATGCAATGACCAAAATCGGGCTGGAATCGGCGCGGTCGGGCATCGCGCATTCGATGGACGAGGCGCTGGCGGTGCTCGAGCGCACCGGGTTGCCGTCGATCATCCGCCCAAGCTTTACCATGGGCGGCACCGGCGGCGGGATTGCCTATAATCGCGACGAGTTCATGGCGATTGTCGCCGGCGGGCTCGACGCGTCGCCGACCACCGAAGTGCTGATCGAGGAATCGCTGCTCGGCTGGAAAGAGTTCGAGATGGAGGTTGTCCGCGACCGCGCCGACAATGCGATCATCATCTGCTCGATTGAAAATATCGACCCGATGGGCGTGCATACCGGCGATTCGATCACCGTCGCCCCCGCGCTGACGCTGACCGACAAGGAATATCAGATCATGCGCAACGCGAGCATCGCTTGCTTGCGTGAAATTGGTGTAGAAACAGGGGGTTCTAACGTACAGTTCGCAGTAAATCCCGCAGATGGCCGCCTGATCGTCATCGAGATGAACCCGCGCGTGTCGCGTTCTTCGGCGCTGGCGTCGAAGGCCACCGGCTTCCCCATCGCCAAAGTCGCGGCGAAGCTGGCGGTGGGCTATACGCTCGACGAGATTACCAACGACATCACCGGCGCGACGCCTGCATCATTCGAGCCGACGATTGATTATGTCGTCACCAAAATCCCGCGTTTCGCCTTTGAGAAGTTCAAGGGGGCCGAGCCGCTTTTGTCCACCGCGATGAAATCGGTGGGCGAGGTGATGGCGATTGGCCGCAATATCCATGAAAGTCTGCAAAAGGCGCTGCGTGGGCTGGAAACCGGGCTTTCGGGCTTCAATTATGTCGATGCGCTTAAAGGCGCGTCGAAGGACGAACTGTCGGCCGAGCTTAGCCGCGCGACGCCCGACCGGTTGCTCGTGGCGGCTCAGGCCTTGCGTGAAGGCATGAGCGTTGCCGAAATCCACGCGATTGCCAAGTTTGACCCGTGGTTTCTGGAGCGGCTAGAGGAAATCATTGCCGAAGAAAATGGGATCAAGGCCAATGGCCTACCCAACGGCCCCGAAGCACTGCGCCGCCTCAAAGCGATGGGCTTTTCGGACAAGCGCCTCGCGTTTCTAGCGGTTGAATCGCTCAATCTGCGCCCCGGCATGGAAACCGCGGTGCGTCACGGCTCGGGCATTGCGATGCAGGCTGCACGCGCCATGGCTGGTGCGGTAACCGAGGACGAAGTCCGCGCACTGCGCCACAAATTGGGCGTGCGTCCGGTGTTCAAGCGCATCGACACCTGCGCCGCCGAATTCGAGGCGAAGACGCCTTATATGTATTCGACCTACGAAGCGCCAAGCTTTGGCACGCCCGAATGCGAGAGTGCGCCGACTGATCGCGAGAAGGTCGTCATATTGGGCGGCGGGCCTAACCGGATCGGGCAGGGGATCGAGTTCGACTATTGTTGCGTTCACGCCTGTTTTGCGCTGGCCGAAGCTGGCTATGAGACCATCATGGTCAACTGCAACCCCGAGACCGTCTCGACCGATTATGACACCAGCGACCGGCTCTATTTCGAGCCTTTGACCACCGAAGATGTGCTCGAAATTCTGCATGTCGAGCAGCAGAACGGCACGCTGAAAGGCGTTATCGTCCAGTTCGGCGGTCAAACGCCGCTTAATCTGGCGAAGGCGCTCGAAAAAGCGGGCATTCCAATTCTCGGTACCTCGCCCGACGCCATCGACTTGGCCGAAGACCGCGAGCGGTTTGCCGCGTTGGTCAAT
>JANLRW010000250.1:0-2847 GCA_031361925.1 Sphingomonadales bacterium | reverse complement strand
CTCAGCTATGACCACCGCCTGATCGATGGCCGCGAAGCGGTGACTGCGCTCAAGACAATCAAGGAATCGATTGAAGACCCCACCCGGTTGCTGATCGACCTGTAAGGAAATCCACATGGCAGAACAAGATTATGACCTGATCGTCATCGGCGCTGGCCCCGGCGGCTATGTTGCCGCGATCCGCGCGGCGCAATTGGGGCTGAAAACTGCCTGCGTAGAGAGCCGCGAGACGCTCGGCGGAACGTGCCTGAACGTCGGTTGCATTCCATCAAAGGCGATGCTCCATGCGTCCGAAATGTATCACGAGGCGCATTCGGGGGCGCTCGCCAAATTCGGGATCGACTTCAAGGGCGTAGCGCTCAACTTGGACCAGATGCAGGCGGAGAAAACCAAGGCCGTGGGCGAACTGACCGGCGGGATCGAGTTTCTGTTCAAGAAGAACAAGGTCGATCGGCTCAAGGGCCATGCTGCTTTTACGTCGTCCAACTCGATTGATGTTGCGGGCAAAAGCTACACCGCGAAGAACATCATGATCGCCACGGGTTCGTCGGTAACGCCATTGCCCGGTGTCGAGATCGACCAGAAGGTCATCGTCGATTCCACCGGCGCACTGGCATTGCCCAAGGTGCCGAAGCATATGGTCGTCATTGGCGGCGGTGTGATCGGCATGGAGCTTGGCAGCGTCTGGCTCCGGCTTGGCGCTGAGGTCACTGTGGTCGAATATCTTGACCAGATCCTGCCCGGCTATGACGGCGAAGTCCGCAAGGAAGCGGCGAAGATTTTCAAGAAGCAAGGCTTCAATATTCGCACCGGCACGAAGGTCACCGGCGCGGTCGTTAAGGGTGGCAAAGCTACGCTGACCGTCGAACCCGCTGCTGGCGGTGCTTCGGAAACCATCGAAGCCGATTGCGTGCTCGTCTCGATCGGCCGCCGCCCCAACACCGAAGGCCTCGCGCTTGATAGGGCGGGCCTCAGCACCAACGCGCGCGGCCAGATCGAAATCGGCCATGATTTCCAGACTAATGTTCCCGGCATCTACGCCATCGGCGATGTCGTGCCCGGCCCGATGCTCGCGCACAAGGCTGAAGACGAAGGCGTTGCGGCGGCGGATTTCGTCGCTGGCGGTACCGGCATCGTCAACCATGACGTCATTCCAGGCGTGGTCTACACCTATCCCGAAATCGCCAGCGTCGGCCTGACCGAAGAGCAAGCCAAGGAACGCGGCGACGTGAAAGTCGGCAAATTCCCGATGATGGCGAACAGCCGCGCCAAGACCAACCGCGACACCGACGGCTTCGTGAAAGTCATCGCCGACGCGAAAACCGACCGTGTGCTGGGTGTTCATATCATAGCCAGCATTGCGGGCAGCATGATCGCCGAAGCCGCTTTGGCGATGGAATTTGGCGCGACTAGCGAAGACATCGCCTATACCTGCCACGCCCACCCGACCCACGCCGAGGCGCTGAAGGAAGCTGCAATGGCCGTGACGGGCAAGCCGATCCATATGTGAGCTGGTGGGTCGGCAACCGAATAATGCTGTTGTGAACATTTGGCGTACGCATTAAGCAACGCCGATGAAAAAGCCGCTTACAATATTTGTAACCGCCGTCGCGCTGGTGTCGGCAAGTGCCGGTAACGCAGCTATGCCATCGGCGACGGCAGATACATTGGCTGGTGCGCCCTCGTCAGCTGCCAACGAATATGCCCTTAACTTGGCCCAGCAGCAATATTCTGCGGAAAAGATTATCGATCAGGTTTCGCGAGTTTTAGACAACACGTTGCCACAATCGCTATTAGGCGACCCGCAATTTGCTGAGCTGGAGGCGGCCTATCCCGGACTCGCCAATGTCATCGCCAGTTCAATCAAGCCAGTTATGCTGAAGGCGTACGCCGAAAAGTTACCATTGCTATGGGCCCAACTGGCCGAATTTTACGTTGCGAACTTGACCAAAGAAGAAATTGGGCAAATCATCGCATTTGCGAAAAGTTCGGCCGGTGTGCGCTATAATGCAGCTCTGCAGCAGAGCCAGAATATGCGGCCAGTGCTAGACGCGGCGAGGAAGGCCGATGGCTATGACGCTACGGTCAAGGATGCCTCGCGGAAGGCGCAGCTGGAATCAATCCGAAAAGCCAACTCGGCGATCTTTGCAGCTGACCGCATAGCGATATTTCGGTTCGAAAGTTCAGTGGCGGGTTCCAAACTCGCAAAAATGATACCCCATATGCAAGAAATCGTATTGAAGTGGGATTTCTACTTTACTGATCAACAAAAGTCAGGGTTTGCGGACGCTAGAACTGAAGCGATTCGGGAATTTATAGAAAAGAGCGATGTGGCAAGAACTGTAATAATGCCGAAAACTGGCAGCGACTAGCACGTCGTGGTAATTGATGGCTGACATCGCCACTTCTCTCACGTCCAATCTCATCGCCTGGCTCGACCTATTCGGTATCGCCGTATTTGCGGCATCTGGTGCGCTGGCGGCGGCGCAGCGTAGGCAGACGCTTGTCACCTTCTCTTTCTTCGCGCTGGTCACCGGAGTCGGAGGCGGGACGGTGCGCGACCTGCTGATCGGTGCGCCGGTGTTCTGGGTGCAGGACTGGCGCTTTGCCGCGACCTGTCTGGTCACCGCCGGACTCGTCTGGGTCACGCCCAAGAATGTCTGGAAACCCCGCGCACTGGACTGGTTCGACGCGGTCGGCATTGCGATTTACGCGGTGTTCGGCACTTGGAAATCGCTGACGCTTGGCGTGCCTTTGCTCCCCGCGATGATGATGGGCGTCATCACCGCCTGCGTCGGCGGCATCATCCGCGACGTGCTGGCCGGTGAGCCATCGATCCTGCTCAAG
>JANLRW010000223.1:0-5908 GCA_031361925.1 Sphingomonadales bacterium | reverse complement strand
GATTCAGGTTTGAAAATCAGCGGGTCGAGATAATCATCATCGATCCGCCGGTAGAGCACGTCGATGGGCGTGTAGCCGCGCGTCGTTCGCATCGCAACGCGGCCATCGACGATGCGGATATCATGGCCCTCGACCAGATCGGCCCCCATCTGGTCGGCCAGAAACGCGTGCTCGTAATACGCGCTGTTATGGATGCCCGGCGTCAGCACCGCGACCACCGGATCGCCCTTGCATGCAGGAGGGGCAACACGGTTCAGCGATTGGCGCAGGTTCTTCGGATAATCGCTGACATTGCGGACGCGGATCGTGCTGAACAGTTCGGGAAACATGTTCATCATTGTCTCGCGGTTTTCGAGCATATACGAAACGCCCGAGGGGGTGCGCGCGTTGTCCTCAAGCACAAAGAATTCGTCAGGCCCGGTGCGCACCAAATCGACCCCAACGATATGCGTGTAGACGCCGCCAGGTGGCAGGAAGCCAATCATCTGGCTCAGGAAGGCTGGGTTATTTTGCAGCAGGCTGATTGGCAACCGCCCGGCACGGACGATTTCCTGCCGGTGATAGATATCCTGCAAAAACGCATTAATGGCGCGCACGCGTTGTTCGATGCCGCGCGTCACCTTTGCCCATTCGCGCGCCGATACGATGCGCGGAATGATATCGAAAGGAATCAACCGTTCTTCGGCCTCATCATCGCCGTAGACTGCAAAGGTAATCCCGGTGCGGCGAAAAAACTGCTCGGCCTCACGCGCCTTGCCGCGAAGCAATTTGCTGTCCTGATTGTTGAACCACTCATGATAGGCGGCATAAGCTGCGCGCGTCGCACCATCGTCTGTCAGCATTTCATCGAAGCAGGGCGGTTTGGTGGCCATCGGCATAATGACTGCACAAAATTAATGCAGATAACAAGCAACTTCGCACCTGCACAATTTATGGGCAAGCGCAGGCGATTAAAAGTCTATTGCAACGCCTTTAAGCTCCCAATCGCCATAGCGCACCGGGTCCAAGCGGTCTGGATCGGGTTCTTTGCCGCGCACCATTGGCTTGGGTTCGGGAACCGGCGGGCTTTTCGATAGATAGGCAGGCGCTTTGACGTGCGCGGGGCGTTTACCCATGATGATTTCCTTACAATGACCCTACAACAAATCGGCGTTTTCGGTCTTGGTTTCAAGTGGCCTTTCTATTCATGCCGTCGCGGCCTACAGCGCTGCCCCATGAACGATGAGATTTCCGGCCTTCCGACCCGCCGCGCGGCGCTCCGTCTGCTCGATGCGGTAATGCGGATGGGCACCCCGATGGATCAGGCCACCGCAGGCGCAATCAAGGGCCTGTCGCCGCCCGACCGCGCTTTGGCGATTGCGATCGCGCAGGAGACTTTGCGCTGGTCAGTAGATTTGGATGCGTTGATCGACAGCAAGACCAAGCAGCCACTGCCCGATGACTCCAAAGCGCGGATGGTGTTACGGCTGGCGCTGGCACAGATATTGCGCCTTGGCACGCCCGCCCATGCCGCGATTGCGACTGCATTGCCGCTCGTTGATGGCGGGCCAAGGCGGCTGGTGCATGGGGTACTGGGGGCGCTGCTGCGCGCAGAGGCCAAGCTGCCCGAATTGCCATCGCTGCTCGAGGCAGTAATGATGCGCTGGCACCCCGCTTGGGGTGACGCGATGGTTGCTGGCGCGCAAGCGGCGCTGGCAGAACCGCCACCGCTTGACCTTGCGTTGCGCGATCCGACCGCAACTGCCGAATGGGCCGAGCGGCTAGGCGGAACCGGTCTGATGCAAGGCCATATCCGCCTGCCGCGTGGTGCGGCGGTGGAGGAACTCGAAGGCTATGAAGACGGCGCGTGGTGGGTGCAGGATCTGGCCGCTAGCCTGCCCGCGCGGCTATTGGGAGACGGCACCGGCAAGCGAGCACTTGACCTGTGTGCGGCACCCGGTGGCAAGACGATGCAGCTTTCTGCCGCCGGTTTTGCCGTTACCGCGCTCGATAATAGCGCCCGCCGGATGGACCGGCTAATGGCCAATCTGGAGCGCACGCGGTTGAACGCTGAGCGGGTCACTGCTGACGTAATGTTGTGGGAACCGGCCGCCCCTTATGATGCCATCTTGCTCGACGCGCCGTGCAGCGCGACTGGCACCATGCGCCGCCATCCCGACGTTCTGCTGCGGATCGACTTGAAAGCGATCAACAATCTGGCGGCCATCCAAAGCGCAATGCTCGACCGCGCGGCGGGTTGGGTGAAGGCCGGCGGCGTGTTAGTTTTTGCAACATGCTCGCTTGAGCCGCACGAAGGCGAGGCGCAGGCTGAGGCGTTTCTGGCGCGTCATCCGGAATATACGACATCGCCGCCGACCGCCGGTGAATTGCCCGATGGGATCGCTACCAACGCCCAGGGCCATATTCGCACAATGCCACCGATGCTCGCCGAGCGAGGCGGCCTTGACGGATTTTTTGTGGCAAGGTTTGTTCGCGCTGGCTAGGATAGCGCCATGATCGCACCGACGCTTTCGACTGAACGCCTGTCTATCGAACCGATATCGCTCCATCATTGGGATGCTTATGCTGCCGCCTGGGCCGACCCGCGTATGACCAAATTTGTCGGCGGGAAGCCGCGCACTGAGGCCGAGAACTGGATCAAGTTTCTGTCTGGGTCAGCTTTGTGGAACTTTTTGGGCTATGGCTATTGGACATTTTGTGACCGACAGACCGGTCGCTATCTGGGGACCGGCGGCTTGGCGCAATTCCGTCGCGGCATAGCCGAATTGGAGGGCCATATTGAGGCGGGCTGGGGATTTGTGCCAGATGCTTGGGGTAAAGGCTATGCGACGGAAGCGATGAAAGCGGTTCTCGGCTGGGCAGACAATGTTTTGAATGAGCCAGAAATCCGCTGCATCATCGACCCTGACAACGCCGCTTCGCATAATGTCGCTGCCAAATTGGGCTTCACCAAAGTCGCCGAGTCGAGAGACGTACTAGGCGATCTGTTCGTCTACAGCCGCCAGTCGGTGCGGCGATAAGCTGTGTATAACGCCGCCGCTCGCCTTGCCGCTGCCAAATCCAGCGGCTAAGCGCCATATATGAATGGTTCTATCCGCATAGCACCCTCGATATTGTCAGCCGACTTTGCCCTGCTCGGCGAAGAGGTGCGCGCGATTGACGCTGCCGGGTGTGACTGGATACATGTCGATGTGATGGATGGGCATTTTGTGCCGAATATCACCATTGGACCTGGGGTTGTGAAAGCACTCCGTCCCCATAGCATCAAGCCGTTTGACGTCCACCTGATGATTTCCCCGGTCGACAATTATGTGAAGGATTTTGCCGACGCGGGCGCGGATATTATTTCGTTTCACCCCGAAGCTGGACCGCACCCGCACCGCACAGTGCAGCTGATCAAATCGCTCGGCAAGATGGCGGGGATCGTGCTTAACCCGGCGACGCCTGCAAAAATGCTCGACTATCTGATTGAAGATATCGACCTCGTTCTGGTGATGAGCGTCAATCCCGGCTTCGGCGGGCAGAGTTTTATTACGAGCCAATTGCGCAAGATCGAAGCTGTCGCCAAGATGATTGAAAAGACCGGCAAGGATATCCGCCTTGAAGTCGATGGCGGCATCACTGTTGAAACCGCCCCGCTGGCGATATCAGCTGGCGCCGATACTCTCGTTGCCGGCACCGCGACCTTTAAGGGCGGCCCGGATCAATATGCTGCCAATATCCGGGCGCTGAGGGGTGGATGACAGGCACCGATGACGGCGGCGACGAAAACCGGAAGGGCGCGTTGATCGTCCGGCCCAAGGGTGCAGGCCAGAATTTACTCGAGCGGCTGTCACTGCGATTTTACAAGATGACTTGGCGCACTCCGCTGCACAGCGGGCGGCTAAAGGGCAAGGTGCCTTTGCGGTTGCTTGCGGTCCCACAAGACCCGCTGCAAGGCAGTATCACACGCGGTCAGGCGCTTCGGATTGGCAAGTTCCATTATCAGGGTTTTGAGCAGGCTATTGCGGGACTTGATTACCAAAAACTCGCGCTACCGCCCGCGCTGACCGATTACATCCACCGCTTTGACTGGCTGCGCGATTTGGTCACGGCAACCAATCGCGGCGAAGGTGCACCGGTGGCGGCAGAAATTGCCGATGGCTGGCTGATTGCCAACGGTATGAAGACGCGCGAACCGGCGTGGCGGGTGGACAATACTGCATGGCGGCTGATGAACATGGCAGCGGCTTCGCCGTTTTTACTGACCAGCACCGACCCCATCTACCGCAGCCGCGTGATCAACCATTTCGCCCGCGCAGCACGGCATCTCGACGGAGCGGCCCCGCGCGCGCCGAGTTACTTTGCCAAGACTTTGGGCTGGGCGGGCGTCGTGGCGGCATCGCTGCTGCTGCCTGACGGCAAGGCACGCCGCGTCGTCGGCGAAAATGGGCTTGAGGAAAGCTTGAACCAGACGGTGTTCCCCGATGGCGGCGTCGTGTCGCGGTCGCCAGTGCAATTGATGGAGTTGATCGGGCTGTTGAGCCTTCTCAAGCAATGCTATCTAGTGCGCGAGGAACTGGTCCCCGAATTCATGCGCGATGCAATGGGTCGTGCGGTCCCGGCGTTGCTCGGGCTTACCCATAGCGATGGCGGCCTCGGGGCGTGGCAGGGCTCGGCACATGTGGGAGCGCCCACAATTGAAGCGCTAGTGGCCGCTAGCGGCGTACGCGCAAGGCCGCAGCGTCAAGCGCTCGATTGGGGCTATCAGCGCGTCTCGGCGGGCAATTCGGTGCTGCTGCTCGACGCTGGACCGCCGCCGCTGGCGAGGCAATCGGCATCGGGTTGCGCCTCCACGCTGGCGTTTGAGCTTTCACATGGCGCACAACGCATCATTGTCAATTGCGGCGGTGCCGCGCTGGTCGGGGCGACGATCCCTGCTGCATTGGCAAGGGGGCTGCGCACGACGGCGGCGCATTCGACTTTGTGCATTGATAATAGTAACTCCACAGCAATTCTGGCTGGCGGGCAGCTTGGCAAAGGCGTTACCGAAGTAGGCCTCGACCGCCGCGATGTCGATAATGCTACCCGAATCGAGGCGAGCCATGACGGCTACGCAAAGGCTTACGGCTACACCCACTCGAGGCGGCTAATCCTTAAGTCTGACGGCATGGAACTGCGCGGCGAGGATACGCTCTTGCCGCAGGGCAAACCCAAGGACGCGACACCAGTCCATGTCCGCTTCCATCTTGGGCCCGATATCGAGATTACCCCGACCGATAAGCCACAAACCGCGCTGCTGCGTTTGGCAGGTGGCAGCAGCTGGGCGTTCGCGGCGGCTGGTGGTGTGCTGTCCATAGACGACAGTCTGTGGGTCGACGACGAAGGCCGCCCACACCCGACGCATCAACTTGTGATTGCCGCCGACACTGGTAAGGGCGGCCTTACGATCAGCTGGCAGTTGCGGCATTTAGGATAAATACATGCAAGACGTCGTCATCAAACGCGCCCTTCTCTCGGTCTCGGACAAAGCAGGATTGGTCGAGCTCGGCCATGCCTTGGCGGCGCGGCGTGTGGAACTGGTTTCGACTGGCGGCACGGCGAAGACGCTTCGCGATGCGGGTCTGCAGGTGAAAGACGTCAGCGAACTTACCGGCTTTCCTGAAATGATGGACGGTCGCGTGAAAACATTGCACCCGGCCGTTCACGGCGGGCTATTGGCGGTGCGCGACAATGCAGAGCATTTGGCCGCGATGAAGGCGCACGGGATTGGCGCTATCGATCTGGTCGTAGTCAATCTGTACCCATTTGCTGCGACCGTTGCCAAAGGTGCCAGCCGCGAAGAGATTATCGAGAATATTGATATAGGCGGCCCGTCGATGGTGCGAAGTGCGGCCAAGAACCATGACGCAGTCGTGATTGTTACTGA
>JANLRW010000215.1:0-2884 GCA_031361925.1 Sphingomonadales bacterium | reverse complement strand
ACCGTCGATTTTGCCGGGATGGTTGCCATTGGCCAAACCCCCGTTGGCCTTCGCCGCATCGCGCCGGTGACCGGCGGCCACTTCACCGGCGAGCGGCTGAACGGCATTGTCCTGCCCGGCAGCGACTGGGTCATCAACCGCGCTGATGGGGTGATGGTCATCGATGTCCGCTTGACGCTCAAGACTGAAGATGGCGCGATGATTTACCTAAGCTACCAAGGCCGCTTTCTGGCTGCTCCCGAAGCCATGGAGCGCTTCGCCAAGGGTGCGCTATTGGAACCACACGAATATTCGCTGGCGATGGTGGCAAAATTCGAATGCGGCGACGAACGCTATGCGTGGCTTAACAACGTCATGGCGGTTGGCACCGGAGAGCAGACCGCAGCGGGACCGGTTTATGCAATTTATGAGATTGGCAAGAGCCGCTTCTAAAACTTGACTCCGCTGCCGGTCGTGCTACCTGCACCGACGTTCGGTGGGGCGACGGCTCCACCGGCAACCGTCCGAGACAGTTGGTGGCCCGAATTTGCGGGTCTTAATTTCCAGCCTAGACGGGGACAGAGATTTCAGGTGTCGCGTTTTTCGCCCACCTTCGCCATCCGCCCTGCCCTTCGGCTTGCGCAACCGGCATGAAACTTCCCCACGGACTGAAGCCAGCGGATCGCCCTCCCCGGGTGGTTCGTATTTTCGTGTTGGGCTTTGCCGGTTCGCCGGGAATGCCCGAATAAGGAGTAATGCATGAACCGTTCTGAAAAGACCGATGCGGTTGCAGCGCTGAACGCAAATTTCAACGAATCGGCGGTTGTCGTCGTTACCCGGAATCTCGGGTTGACGGTGGCGCAATCGACCGACCTTCGTTTGAAAATGCGCGATGCAGGTGCAAGTTTCAAAGTCGCGAAGAACAGCCTTGCCAAAATCGCTCTCAAGGACACGCAATATGACACGATCAGTGATTTGCTGACCGGGCCAATTGCACTCGCCACATCGACCGATCCGGTTGCTGCCGCCAAGGTAGCCGTCGATTTCGCCAAGACCAACGACAAGTTAGAAATTGTCGGCGGTGCGATGGGTGCGACTGTTCTTGATGTGAATGGCATCAAGGCTTTGGCTTCATTGCCTTCGCTCGACGCCTTGCGTTCAAAGTTGATCGGGCTTGTTCAAGCTCCGGCAACCAAGATTGCTCAGGTTGTTGTGGCACCGGCAGGAAAGCTAGCACGCGTTTTTGGGGCTTATGCCACCAAGGAAGCCGCATAATATTATCGTTTAACCGGCGGCGGCTTGCAGACTTTAGAAACCTGCAGCCGGGCCCACAATATATGAAGAAATTGGAGCGTTTTTAACATGGCTGATATTGCTAAATTGGTAGAAGACCTTTCGAGTCTGACCGTTCTTGAAGCGGCTGACCTTGCAAAGGCATTGGAAGAAAAATGGGGCGTTAGCGCCGCTGCTGCTGTTGCCGTTGCTGGCCCAGCCGCTGAAGCCGGCCCTGCCGCTGAAGAGCAGACCGAATTCGACGTTATCCTGACCGGCGACGGCGGAAACAAGATTGCGGTCATCAAAGAAGTCCGTGCGATTACCCAGCTTGGTCTGACCGAAGCAAAGGCTCTCGTCGAGTCCGCGCCAAAGGCGATCAAGGAAGGCATCAACAAGGCCGAAGCCGAAGAAATCAAGGCGAAGATCTTGGCCGCTGGCGGAACCGTCGAAGTCAAGTAATTGCTTTCGAGCCTTTATTGAATATCGAAAGGGCGGCCCGCGAAGGCCGCCCTTTCAGTTTGACCCGCGAGGACCAACGTTTATTCGGCTGGCTCGAACTCGTGCAGCGGCTTGCGCTCTTCGTTCGATGGGGACTGCCAGTCGCGACGCTTGCTAAATGCGGCCGCCGCTGACGATCCACCGACATCTTGATCGGTGCCTGCAAACATCGGATCAGTAACCGGCGGCATCGCAACCGTCTGGAAAAATAACGGATCGGTTACCGGACCAAGCACCGGACGATGCGCGAACAGCGGATCGGTTACGGGCGGTAGATGCGCGTCGGCAAAGCCCTGCCTTGCGATGGGCGCGGTGAAGCGCTCGATTGGAGCAGCAATCTGCTGGACCGGAAGCGGGCGAGGCGCGGGCGTCGCTACCGCCATATTTGGCGCAACTGTCGTCGGGTCATCCGATACCCGGGTCCGGCGGCGACGGGCCGCCATCATGCCTGCCAATCCGGCAAGGCCAAGTGCTGCACCCAGTCCGCCATAAATCATCCATTCTTCGCTGGTATCATCAGCGATAGGCGTCGCTTCGAACTGGCCGACTGGCGCTACCGGTGCGGTGTCTTCGACCGTGGCTGTCACAGCCGAAGTTTCATCGAGCGTCGGCGCGTTAATCACGGTAGGTTCGCTGGCAGGTGCTTCCGAAACGGGTGACGCGACTGGTGCCGCGGCGGGTAAGGCCCGCGCAGTAGGTCTTGCAGCCGGTTTTGCCGCTGCCCGCTGCCTTACAGGCTCACGTGCCGCAGGCGACGCGGCTGGTGCTGCGGTAATCGTCGGAACTGCTGGCGGCGGCGCAACGGGTGTCGCGGCAGGCTGCGTCGCGACCATCGGCGGTGGTGCCACTATTTGCGCTTCGGGCGCGGTTGCTGTCTCCTGCGCAAACGCGCTCGGCGTTCCGCACAACAACGCGGTCACAATGGCAGTATTTGCAGTGGTGAACCTTCTATTTCCTCGGATCATTTTCTCTTCCTTTCGTATCGGGACAGGTGGTGAACCACCGGCGCGACGCAAAAAGTCAATGATCAGGGACGAAATGTGGCGGCTACCAGACAGGCCGAGTTTCTGAACGCACTGTTCATTTGGCATTCACCAGAATCGTTGATTTACCGTGTTCTAACGTAGCTTCC
>JANLRW010000183.1:0-2409 GCA_031361925.1 Sphingomonadales bacterium | reverse complement strand
AATCTTCGCTGACATGACCGAAGATTTTTTGCACATCATGCAGTATCGGAAGAAGCGGTCCCTCTTTCGCATCATGTTCGTTTAAAATGTCAGCGATAGTGGTCATTTAATAGACAACGACGCTGCGGATGCTTTCCCCTGCATGCATCAGATCAAAGCCCTTGTTGATTTCGTCTAGCGTCAGGATGTGGGTGATCATCGGGTCGATCTGGATGGCACCGTCCATGTAGAGATCGACGATCTTGGGCACATCGGTCCGGCCCTTGGCCCCGCCGAACGCGGTGCCGCGCCAGTTGCGTCCGGTGACTAGCTGGAATGGGCGGGTACTGATTTCTTTGCCAGCCTCTGCCACGCCGATGATGATTGATGTGCCCCAGCCGCGGTGGCAGGCCTCAAGCGCTTGGCGCATGACGGTGGTGTTGCCAGTGCAATCGAAGGTATATTCCGCGCCGCCATCGGTCAGCGCCACAAGATGCGCGACGATATCGCCGTCCACGTCTTTGGGATTAACGAAGTGGGTCATCCCGAACTTCCTGCCCCATTCCTCGCGCGCGGGATTGATGTCGACACCGACGATCATATTCGCGCCCGCCATCTTCGCGCCCTGCAATACGTTCAGGCCGATACCGCCCAAGCCAAAGACGATCACATTGTCGCCTGGCTGGACTTTGGCGGTATTGGTTACGGCGCCGACGCCAGTGGTCACCCCGCAGCCGATATAGCAGGCGCTGTTAAACGGGGCGTCCTCGCGGATTTTGGCGACCGCAATTTCAGGCAGCACGGTGAAGTTCGAGAAAGTCGAGCAGCCCATATAGTGATAGATGGTCTGGCCCCTGTAGCTGAACCGCGAGGTGCCATCGGGCATCAAGCCTTTGCCCTGCGTGGCACGGATCGCGGTGCACAGATTGGTCTTGCCCGACAGGCAGCTTTTGCACTGGCGACATTCAGGCGTGTAAAGCGGAATGACATGATCGCCGGGCTTAACCGACGTTACGCCCGCGCCCACTTCCCGGACAATCCCTGCGCCTTCATGGCCCAGGATGCTGGGGAAAATCCCTTCGCTGTCCAACCCGTCAAGCGTGTACGCATCCGTATGGCAAATCCCCGTCGCCATGATTTCGACGAGCACCTCACCAGCCTTCGGGCCTTCCAGATCAAGCTCGACAATTTCAAGCGGCTTTTTGGCTTCAAACGCAACGGCAGCGCGGGTCTTCATTTGGGGGAACTCCTGCTTTGATAATCCTATTTAAAAACGACGGTTCGGTTGCCGTTTAGCATAACACGGTGCTCCAGATGCAGTTTGACGGCACGAGCGAGCACGCGGCTCTCGGTATCCTGGCCTTGCGCAATCAGATCTTCGACCGTGTCTGCGTGATCCACCGTCGATACATCTTGCGTGATGATCGGACCTTCATCAAGGTCTGGTGTTACATAATGCGCCGTAGCACCCACCATTTTGACACCGCGTTCATAAGCGCGGTGATACGGCTTTGCTCCCTTAAATCCGGGCAAGAAGCTATGATGAATATTGATCACACGTCCGTCAAGCTTACGGCAAAGCTTGTCGGACAATACCTGCATGTACCGCGCAAGGATAATGAGATCGACCTGTTGCTCTTCGACCATTTCAAGCAACTTGGCCTCCTGCTCCAATTTAATCTCGGGCGTTATGGGCAGATGATGAAAGGTTATGCCTTCATGTTCGGCGCGGCGCTGCCAGTTTAAATGGTTGGAGACGATGCTCGTCACCTCCATGGGCAACCGGTTGGTCGATGTCCGGTATAGGAGGTCGTTCAGGCAATGCCCGCCTTGGCTCACCATAATCATTGCGCGCAATTTCTTGCGCAGATCGTGGATCCGCCATTCCAACCGAAATGCGGTCGCGACCGGCATGAACGCGTCGGTAAAACCTTCAGTTGTCATTCCGGCGGCGCAGGTAATCGCCACGCGCATGAAAAAGCGCCCGCTATTCTCGTCACCGTATTGGGAGCTTTCAACTATGTTGCAATCTTGGCTGGCGATGGAGTTGGCCACGGCCGCAACAATGCCTTTGCGATCCTCACACGCGATAACCAGAACAAAGTCTGCCCCAGAATGCATAATCGTCCCCACTCTCTACTCTCTTGATCGGGTAGCCTCGCTAAACCGGACTATCCATCTCCGACACCCATATATTAGGTCTTCTAATCGCAACATGTAGATGATGTGATTGATTGAGGAATTAATTTTACCAATCATGAAAATTTGGTCAGTTGCTTGAGGGGGACTCCAGTTTCAGTCTGACGGATGGAGACATAGGACCTTCGCAACGTCGAGGGATTGTTGAGGGGAAGAAAATTGAAAATCTATTTGAAAATTTCGACGGCCACGTTTGTCCTCGCTTCGTTGGGGGCGGGTGTTGCCCCTGCA
>JANLRW010000172.1:0-4874 GCA_031361925.1 Sphingomonadales bacterium | reverse complement strand
TGCCGGTGCATGGCATAGGTCGGTCCGGGATTACCAAGGCCTACCCATAATTGCATCGCATGCGCCTCTAAGCGGAAAAATCCGGGGCTGACGAATGGCCAGCCCCGGAGAAATTATCAAGCCTCGGCTTCCGCCTCGCCTTCGCCTTCGACAGTTGTGTCACCGCTGGTCGACTTGAGCGCCGATGGTGCAACGATGGTGGCAATGGTGAAGTCGCGGTCGGTGATCTTGCTTTCCGAACCGGCTGGCAATGTCACATGGCTGATGTGGATCGAATCGCCAACGTCGAAGCCGGTGACATCGATCTGGATGTCGTCGGGCAGCTTATCGTTATCGCAAATCAATTCGAGTTCGTGACGAACGACGTTCAAAACGCCGCCGCGCTTCAGGCCCGGCGACAATTCTTCGTTGATAAAGATGACGGGCACCAGAACCTCGACCTTCGCGCCCTTGACGATGCGTAGAAAATCAACATGCAACGGGCGATCGGTCACCGGATGAAAGGCAACGTCCTTGGGCAAGGTAATCGTCTTCTTGCCGCCAAGGTCCAGTTCAACCACACTGTTCATGAAGTGGCCGGTCATCAGCAGTTTGACGAGCGCCTTTTCTTCGACATGGATGGTTTCGGGTTCTTGCTTGTTGCCGTAAATGACGGCGGGAATACGGTTTTGACGACGCAATTCGCGGGAGGCTCCCTTGCCAGCCCGGTCGCGCGTCTCGGCCGACAATGTCAGCTGATCGCTCATGTGAATTCTCCAATAAAGTTACGTTTGCCGCCACGCCTCCAGGGATGTCCACGGACAGCAAGCGCGCGCCTATATGCGTGCAGGCGTGGAAATGCAAGCTTTGTGCAGGCCTACCGCAGGATGTAGCTTACTTCGCCGCGATACCAGCGCGCCGCGTTGTCGCCGTTCGGCTTTATCGTGCCGGCTTGGGCTGCATGAAGCGCGGTGCTGGCGGCGATAGATTCGACCTCGGGGCAACCAATACGTCTGATCATGATGCTGGCTACCGTATTGTCCGGTGCAAATTCGACAAGAAATGGCAGCGCAAGATTTACCCGGTCTTTGCTGCCGACCGCCTTGCATTTACCTTGGGCCACGACTTTTTCGATCATGTTTTGTGCACCAGAACTCAATTCGACGATGCGGTTTTTGCGCAATTCGGGGATATTACTCCAGTCGCCTTCGCCCGACGAAACGTTCTGGGCGGCAAGCGTGGGTGCCACGAGACAAACGGCCAGAGCGGAAATCAATATGCGCATAACGTCCTCCGATGCGGCATTATAAAGCGTCTGCGTGGTTCATGCTAGCGCCTTATAAAGGCTGAACAGGCTGGTCGCCGTAAGCACCGTGCCGACCATCAGCAGCAGCGTTTTCAACTGCACCCGTTTGGCAATCATCGCACCAAACGGTGCTGCAATCAACCCGCCGATCAATAATCCGCCAGTGACGACGGTAAACGCCTCCAACCCGATGGTCAGGATGAAGGTGACCGAAATGGTGGCGGTTAGGAAGAACTCTGCGGTGTTCACGGTGCCAACGGTTTTACGCGGGTCGGTGCCTTGAAGCAAAAGGTTGGATGTCACCACCGGCCCCCATCCGCCGCCGCCGGACGCGTCGAGAAATCCGCCAACCAATCCCAAAGGCACCGCTACCTTAGCTTCCTTGATTTTCGGCTCGCTGGGGTAGGTAAATGCCTTGTAAAGCAGATAAAAACCGATGCAGGTTAGATAAAGCATGACAAATGGTCGCGCATCCTTTGCGTCGATGTTAGACAGCAGATAAGCGCCGACGGCACCACCGATAACACCAGGAACCGCGATCCGGCCAAAGAGTTTCCAATCGACATTCTTGTGCAACACATGACTAATACCTGACGCGCCGGTCGTGAACATCTCGACCAAGTGTACTCCAGCAGATGCGCGCGCCGGGGGAACGCCCATTACACTGACCAGCAACGTGCTACAAATCACACCGAATGCCATGCCCAGCGCCCCATCGATCAACTGCGCAGTGAAACCGATGGCGATGTAAGGCGCTACTGCGGACCAATCGATATTGGCAAAAAACTCAAACATGAGGACGTCCTCTCAGTTGGAAAGGCATATCAGAAGCTTATGCCGAGTGTAATGCCATAAGTGCGAGGATCGCCGGGTTGGCCATAGCGACGCCCGTGAGGACAACATCTAAAGTCAACTGTTTTGATTGACAATATGATTCGCGCAGCGATTTTGCTTTACGCGCCCAAAGGTTCTGTTTGCGCGCCAACCGGCTTTATGGAGTTTTATTCAGCGGCTTCGAGAAACTTTGCGGGGTCAATGCTGTCTGAAAGGGTGATGCCGTCCAATAGGTCAGCGGTCTTGTCGCGGACCTGCAACATCAGTGCACGCGTGCGGCAATTTTCCTCCTCGATGCAATTCTTGCAGCGCTCGTGCGCATAACGGCTGGCGCACGGCACCAGCGCCAGCGAGCCGCGCATAATCCGGATGAGGTCGCCGTAGCTAATGTCGATGGGTGAAACGCCCAGCCAGTAGCCACCGTCTTTGCCACGCTGCGACGCAATCAGCCCTGACCGCGAGAGTTCGGATAATATCACAGTTAAAAATTTGGGTGGAATTTTCTGTGCTTCTGCGATGTCAGCAAGCTGCACCGGGCCTTGGCCATAATGGTCAGCCAAATGCTGCATGGCGCGAATGGCATAACGAGTCTTTTGCGACAGCATGCGCTATCATTGCCTTCAAAAAGACACTAATTCAACCCACCTAGTAGACAAAGATTATGTGGAGGCGACAGTATGAGGGTTTTGAGGCGGGAGATCATGGCTGGGCTGGTGGCAGTGCTGTCGGCTCCGCCTGTTTTTGCGGCACCCGGCGCGCCATCATATAAAGCACACCGCAAGCCGCCGCGGTTGCGTGTCGGTGACACCGTCGGTTTGATCGAACCTGCATCTGCCAGTGACGAGCCTTTCCAGATTCAGCTGGTTGAGGAGGCGATTGTGGCGATGGGGCTGAAGCCGAAGCGCGCGCCGCATATTCTCGACAAATATGGCTATCTGGCAGGCGCAGACCGCGACCGCGCGACAGACGTCAACGCGATGTTTGCCGACAAGGACGTGCGCGCCATCTTCGCTGTGCGCGGCGGCTGGGGTAGCGCCCGGTTGCTGCCGTTTCTGGACTGGGACATTATCCGCGCCAACCCGAAACTGCTCACCGGTTTCAGCGATATTACCGCGCTGCATATGGCGATTGCGGCTAAAGGCGGGTTTATTTCGCTGCACGGGCCCAATGGCGGAAGCGCATGGGGCAAATCATCGTGGGACAGCTTCCGCGAAATAGCCTTCGACGGAGGAACGCCGTTGTTCAAAAACCCCGATGGCGGGGAGGACCGGCTTGTGCAGCGCCGCTGGCGGACGCGCGTTCTGGGTGAAGGACAGGGCAAGGCGCAGGGGCGGCTACTCGGCGGCAATCTGACGGTGCTGACCGCACTTGCTGGCACGCCTTATTTGCCGACCTTTGATGGTGCGATCCTGTTTTTGGAAGACGTCGGGGAGGCCGAGTATCGTATCGACCGGATGCTAACGCAATTGGGACAGGCTGGCGTGTTCAAAAACTTAAAGGGTGTGGTCTTCGGCCAGTGCACCGATTGCGTCGATAAGGACGCAAGCTACAGTGGCTTCACACTAAACGACGTGCTGACGCAGCATTTGGGGTCATTGGGCATCCCGGCCTATCAGGGTGCGTGGTTCGGGCATATCGCCGATCAATTCACGCTGCCCGTCGGCGGTTTGGCGGAGATTGACGCGGACGCTGGCACACTACGCTTGCTTGAACCGGCAGTTGCTTAAGCCCTAATCAAACCGCCTGCGTTAGCGCCAGCGCGAGCATGTTGTTGATCATGTGCAGGATAATCGTCATTCGCAGCGATCCCGTCTTATGATAAATATAGCCAAAGGCGGCACCCAGTGCCATGAGGGCGGGCATCGCTAATGGCTGCATATGAACCAATGCAAAGGCAAATGCGGACAGAATGATTGCCGCCCATGCTGGCAACCGGTGCATCAACGCATTTTGCAGCAGCCCGCGAAAAAGCAGCTCCTCTATCAACGGCGCAACAACCGCAATGGCGAACAATCCGAGTGAGATGTTGAGCGGCGTTCGCGGAATGCTGGCGAGCAATTTTGCGATTTCATCCTGCATAGGCTGACCGGCAATGACATAATTGGCGTAAAGCGCGTTGAACACCGTCGCCAGAACGAGCGCACCGACCGCAACCAACGCGGTCTTGCCAAGCGACAGCCGTCCGAAATGATTAAGCCCGATGGTCGCGGCCCGGTCGCCTTTGCGTAAATAGAGCCACATAAGCGCCAGTTGCACCATCGCTGATGCAATCAGACCCCAGATGATGAGTATGGGGGTTTCGGTAATGGCAGCCGCGTCGATGGCCATATTCGGGTCAGCAATTTTTTGCGCAACAAGAACCCCCGCGATAATGAGCGCGGTGACGCCAAATTGCAGCGCGAAATATAGCAAGATCCAGCCAACGCTGGGTAACACCGCAGGAAAGGGTTTAGTTGCCACCACAATTTCTGCAGTTTGGATATCCGTGTTTGCTATTTCGCTCATATCGTCTCCGCAAATGAATCGCCGTCCGACGATACGAACCCTGCGCTATTCGCATATAAAAATTAATAAGCCACGCGCTGTGCAGCGACGCCATACGCCCTCAGCAGATTCTGGACGCTGGTCGATCCCGACAAATGTCCGGCGCCGACCGCCATGAATGTGGTGCCGGGTTTTGCCATCTGCTCGTTGATCCACCGCGCCCAATTGGCATTGCGGTTGGTCAACAACACGCGGTAGAGTTGCGGACTGG
>JANLRW010000159.1:0-11132 GCA_031361925.1 Sphingomonadales bacterium | reverse complement strand
CACTATCTTCCGCGCCACGGTCCGGCAAGTCCGGAAAGCGCCGGTTGAAACGCAAAACGTGGTCAGCTATCTGGTGATCATCGACGTCGATAATCTCGACGGCAAGTTGCTGCCCGGCATGACCGCGAATGTCGAAATCATCACCGGCGCAAAGGCCAACGTCCTGCGCGTGCCAACCAACGCGCTGCGCTTCCGCCCGAAGGTTGCGGATCGCGGCGAACCAGCGAAGGAAAAACCCGGCGCTCCCGCGAAAAAGGAATTGCCGCGTCCGACGCTCTATCTCGCGGGGGCAGACGCCTATCGGCCCACCAAGAAGCAGGTCGGCATCGGCCTGCAAGGCGACGAATACACCGAGGTGACATCGGGCATCAAAGCGGGCGACAAAATCCTCGTCCGCACAAAATCGCTGAAGCCAAAGGCAGAGACCGACGAACCGGACGAAGATGACAGCGCTTCTTGAAACGCATGATCTGGTCAAGGATTATGTAATCGGCGGCGAAACGGTGCATGCCGTGAACCGCGTGTCGCTGTCTATCCAGCGCGGCGAGTTTGTCGCAATCATGGGTGCCAGCGGATCGGGCAAATCGACATTCATGAACATGATCGGCTGTCTCGATGTGCCGACCGCAGGCGCATTACTACTCGACGGCATCGATACCAAGACACTGGATAGCGACGAACTGGCCGAAATCCGCAACCGGAAAATTGGTTTTGTGTTTCAGCAGTTCAACCTGCTCGCGCGCACCAGCGCACTCGACAATGTGGCCGTGCCTTTGATCTATCGCGGGCTGGGTTACACCGAGCGGCGTGAGCGCGCGCAGGCCAAGCTAGAGGCGATGGGGCTCGGCGACCGGCTTTTGAACACGCCAGCCAAGCTCTCGGGCGGCCAGCAACAACGCGTCGCCATCGCACGCGCGCTGGTCACCGATCCGTTGATGGTGCTGGCTGACGAACCGACCGGCGCGCTTGATACGCAGATTTCGCTCGATATCATGGGCATTTTCCAGCGGCTGAACGACGATGGCATCACGCTGATCGTTGTCACCCACGAACCCGATATCGCCGAATATGCCGAGCGCCGGATCGTCTTTCGCGACGGAAAGGTGATCGAAGACGCTCCCGTCAAATCACGCCGCCGGGCGGTCGCAGCATGAGCGTTCTGGCTTCAATCGCCGGTTGGGGCGTCAATGTCGCGATCGCCATGACCGCACTGCGCACCAATTTAATGCGTTCGATCCTGACCACGTTGGGGGTGATGATCGGCGTGTTCTCCGTCATATTGGCAGTCGCTGTGGGCAATGGCGCGAAAGTCTCGGTCAACCAGCAAATCGCCACGCTTGGCTCCAACATGGCGATTGTCGTGCCAGAGCCTGAACGTACCAATGGTCCGCCAAGGCCCGGCGACCGCGGCAGGCTGACCGAGCGCGACGGCGAGGCGATTGCGCGGCAGGTTCCTGGTGTAAACGCAGTGGCTCCGCAAATCCGCACGAGCGTGCAGCTCGTAACCGGCGGTCGCAGCGCTTCGACGCAGGCCATCGGTTCGACTGCCGAATTTGCCAGCATTTCGAATATCGCCACATCCGACGGCCGTTTCCTGACCAACAGCGATGTGGGTGCGGCTACGCGTGTCGTCGTCATCGGACAGACGGTCGCCGACAAATTATTTGCCGATATCAGCCCCATCGGTCAGACTGTGCGCATCAACCGCGTGCCTTTTACGATCATTGGCCTGCTCGAAAGCAAGGGCAGCAATCTGGGCAACGACAATGATGACCAGATCGTCATGCCGATATCGACACTGCGCCAGCGGCTATCGACAGCGGTGGCGCAGGGACCGGATGATGTGACGTTGCTGTTCGTTGGCTTCGAGGACGAGGACTCGCTGGTTGCAGGAGACAGAGAAATCAAAAGCCTGCTGCGCGACCGCTACCGCGTTTCAAAGGGCAAAATTACACCCTTTACGGTGCGCACGACAACCGAAATTGCCGAAACGTCGGGCGAAGTAACACAGATATTCCAGGCGGTGCTCGTCGCCATCGCGTCGATCTCGCTGCTCGTCGGCGGCATTGGCATCATGAACATCATGCTGGTCAGCGTCACCGAACGCACCCGCGAAATCGGGCTGCGCATGGCATTGGGTGCAAAACGCAGTGACATCAGGAACCAGTTTTTGGTCGAGGCAGCGGTGCTATGCGTGATCGGCGGCGCCATCGGCATGATTCTGGCCGTTGTCGCCGCCGCGATCTTCCAACGGGTGGCGGATTTCCCCGCTCCCATAGGCTGGGACACCGCATTGATGGCCGTGGCATTCTCAGCGGTGATCGGGTTGGCCTTTGGTGGCTATCCGGCGATCAGAGCCTCGCGGCTGTCGCCGATTGAGGCGCTGCGGAGCGAGTAACTCGATTAGAACTTTCCCGATAACGACAACTGCACGATCGGATCCAGCGTCCGTTCGCGGCTGATGATTTGTGTTACCACGCCGCTCGCGCGGGTGTCGTTGTAGGTCAAGCGGTCGCGGTTGAATTTATTACCCGCCAAGCCGTTCACTTGTAGCCGCAGCGTGCCGAGCTTGAACTTGTTATATTCGACAAAGGCGCTGACATTTGGCCCTTCCTGTTGCCGCCGGAACTGGTTGAAGAAATACGCATTGCTTGCAGCTTGCGCGCCGACCGACGCGCCCCAGACGATGCCGGTTCCCGCGATGTCGTGGCGCAGGTTCCAGTTTTGGTGCCATAATGGCCGGTATGACATGCGGCGGCTTTGCCCCGTGACCGGGTCAGTGACACGGCTGTCATGATAATGGCCGACATATTTTAGCTCAATGCCGGTAACGCCAAGCGGCTTGGTCAGCCAATCGAACGGCAGGGTAATCTCCAGCTCGCCATTCCATCTTTTGCTGTTACCAATGTTGCCCGCACCGTCGAACCTGCCAGTTATATTGCCGCCCGCGTCGCGCGTGGTGATGAGCAAAAGATCCTGTGTGTCGCTGACAAACTGATACTCGCCGCGTAGCTGAATGCTGCCGCGTTCTAGGAATTTGTGCCGGATAAGTGCCGATAGACTGGTGCTCTGTTCGGGCACCAGATCGGCGTTACCGGCGTCGACCTGATTGCCCTGCCCCAGGTCAACCGACGTCGCAAAGTCGCCAAAGTCGAGCTGCGCCACCTGGCGTTCGGCTCGAAACTCCATTGTCGTCACCTTGTCGAGCGTCCACGTCGCAGCAATACGCGGCTTGATAAACTGGAAGCTCCGCCGCGCGCTGCTGTCTCCGGACAGTTTTAGCGTCGAAAATTCCATGATCGCACCGGCCTCGATTTTCCAAGCAGGGCTGATACTCCACACGTCAGATACAAACGGCTCGACGCGGGTTTCCTGCACCAGCACATTTGATGCGGGGAAGACGGTTACTGCACCATTGGTCGAACTGGCAGCGGAAAACTTGGCATCAAGCCGGTTGTATGCGACTTCTGCACCGAACTGGATGGCGTGGTCGGCGATGCTGGTCCAGTCATTTTGCGCGCGGAATACGGCTTCGGACGGTTTATTGCGGCTGCGCGTTTCGAAACGTGACACCGGCGTGCCGATGCGGGCAGTTTCGATGCTTGCGTCGTTGCTTTCGGTGCCGGTGCGATAAAGCGCGACCAGCTTAGTGCTCAGTTTTGACGCAAGAGGAAACTCGACATCACCGCCGACTTCGATTGCCGTGTCGGTAATCGGCCCATCGGTAAACAGCTTTTCGGTGCCAACCAATGTTCCGGCCGCATTGGTGTAATCACCCAGTCGACGATCAAAGCCGTGATTGATCGAGAATTTCGCGTTGGTGTTAATTTTAACATCGCCAGTCTTGGTCTTGATTGCGCCGCCAATGGAGAATTCGTCATAACCCCCGCGTCCCAAATAGCGTCGGCGTTCAATCAGCCGACCCGTGCCGTCCTTAAAATCTTCTGGCCCAAAACCTCGTGCACGGTCAGAATATGAAGAAAAGTTGATTTCGTAACTGGTCGGGCCGCGCCGTAATGTGGCCGAACCACTGCCGAATGGCACAATCCCTTCACGGATCCCAAGTTGCAAATTCGCATCGAACGTGCCGCTGATCTTTGCCGATATTTTGCGCACGACATTGACCACTTGCCCTTTGCCCTGCGTTTCGCCATCGGCCCCAGCTTGTTCGCTCAGTTCGATATAATCAACTTCGCTTGCGGGAATACGACCGAGTAGCGTGAATATGTTATCTGACTTGGTGGAGGGCCTGTCGCCGTCGATCAGCACATTGCCCGCATTTTCGCCAAAGCCGCGGCGGTCATCGCCGCCCTCGATGGAAAACCCAGGGATGCGCTGCACCATATCAAGGGCCGTTACCGGGCCATAGCTTGCGAAGAAATCAGCACGAAACTGGCGCTTTCCATTGACAGTTGGTGCGAGTGATGTTGCCGCAGATGTAGAATCTTGCGCGTAAGCCACTGAACTACCAATGAATGCTGACATCAGCGCCGCAGCCAAAGATGTCGTCTGGAAACGAACAGTCATAAATCCTCCCATGCCCTACGCTGGGCACAGGCTGGCGACTACAAACGTAGTTGTGAAAGCGACAGCTGCATTCGACCAACCGGCGTTGAACCTTCGACCAACGTGTTTGCTATTTCGGGAGGGCCTTAGATTACGCGGTCTTGGGCGGTTGCGATTTCGTCATCGAGCGCCTTGGCGCGGTCACATGCGTCTTCATCACCGTCGTCGCATTTTTCACGGGCTTTATCGCGTTGACGCGCCATTTTCCCGAGCGCCTCTTCGCGCTTTCGCATTTCCTTGCCGCGCTTTTCATCGGATTCTGATTGGCTGGTGGTCAGCACATCGGCAGTCTTTGAAACAATCTTGACTGGCGCGGTGACCACTTCTTTGACCAGTGAAGTCACGCAACCGGACAGCATCAACGCAGATCCTAGAACCACAAAATATCGCATAAACAATTCCCGTCCCGATTGTTGGGCCAAGTTATCGCAGATTTGATGACCGCCCGCTGAATATCAATCAGGCCAGCAAATCGAGCGCAATCGCCCGCACTTCTTCCGCCATGTCGGCCCGTTCGAGCGCCACAGCAAGGTTGGCTTCGATATAGCCGACTTTCGAACCGCAGTCATACCGTTTGCCGTCAAAGGTGACGGCGTGAAACGGTTGTCGACCGATCATCTGCGCCATCGCGTCGGTCAGCTGGATTTCACCGCCAGCACCTTTTCCTTGGTTTTCCAGCACCCGCATCACTTCCGGCTGTAATATGTAGCGGCCCGAAATAATGAGGTTCGAAGGTGCATCCTCGGCCTTGGGCTTTTCAACCAGTCCGAGCACCTCAGTCACCGCGCCTTGGCTTTTGCCCGGCGCGATAACGCCGTAGCTTGACACCTTGTCATGCGGCACTTCAAGCACGCTGATGATATTCCCGCCCAGCCGCTGATACGCCCCAACCATTTGCTTCATGCAGCCAGGCGAGCCGTGCATGAACTCGTCGGGGAGGAAAATCGCGAACGGCTCATCACCGACGATATCGCGCGCGCACCAGATTGCGTGGCCAAGGCCTAAAGGCTCCTGTTGGCGGACGTACGCGCAATTTCCGGGGCCAAGCCGTGTTGGCTCCAGCACCGACAAATCCTTGCCACGCTCCGTCATTGTCTTTTCGAGCTCATATGCAATATCGAAATGATCCTCGATCGCGCTCTTTCCGCGGCCGGTGACGAATATCATCTGCTCGATACCGGCCTCACGGGCCTCGTTCACAGCATATTGAATTAGCGGGCTGTCAACGATGGGCAGCATTTCCTTGGGAATGGCTTTTGTCGCAGGCAGGAAGCGGGTGCCGAGACCGGCGACCGGGAAAACCGCCTTGCGAATGGGTTTGTGCGTCATTGCTATGGCTTAGCGAAAGATGGTTAATTGTCTATCACTTCGCCCGAAAGCCGGTTCGCAAAGCCCTTTTTTAACTTCGCCAGTTTGGGCGGGATAACCGCAAGGCAATAGGGGTTCCGCTGGCCCTCGCGGTCCCAATATTCTTGGTGATAATCTTCTGCCGGATACCAGATCGCAGGCCCTTCGATCGTGGTCACAATCGGCTGCGGCCAATCGGCAGCGGTGCGCTTGATGCCCGAAACAGCTTCCGCACGCTGCACGTCGTCGAGAGGGAATATGGCCGAACGGTACTGCGTTCCAACATCGTTACCCTGCCGGTTTAACTGCGTCGGATCATGCGTTGCAAAGTGGATATCCAGCAGATCAGCATAGCTGATGACGCCTGCGTCAAAACCGATTTTTATGGCCTCTGCATGCCCGGTATTGCCGCTGCATACACTTTTGTAATCCGGCTTGGCGACATGGCCGCCGATGTAGCCGCTTTCGACACTATTAACGCCCGACAGCTGCTTGAACACCGCTTCGGTGCACCAAAAGCAGCCTCCGGCAAAAATCGCTTCCTGATCAGGCATTGGCTGTTCCTTGTTCATTACCGTTTGCTTCGGTGCGCAGTCGCTTATTCTCGTCACCACGCACCACCAGCAAATACATGGCGGGTGTGACAATACGTGATAGCACGGTCGAAGAAATCAACCCCCCGATCAGGACAATCGCGAGCGGGCCGTAAAGGCTGCCGCCAAACAGTGCCAGCGGGAACAACCCGCCAATCGCAGTGACCGAGGTAAGCAGCACCGGCAAGAAACGCACTTCGCCTGCGCGCTCGATCGCGTCGAGCAGCGCCATGCCTTCGCGCCGCAGCTGGCTGGTAAAATCGACCAGCAAAATAGAGTTCTTAATCTCGATCCCGATCAGCGCGATAAAGCCGATGATCGCAAGAAAAGAGAGATTATTGCCCGTGACCAGCAGTCCGAGAAGACCGCCAAATGTGCCAAGCGGAATCACGCCAGCCACAACCAACGCCTCCTTAAACCGGCCGAATTCGGCAACCAATATCGCAAAGATGCAGAACACCGCCATCAATATGATTGGCCCAAATCCCGACACGGTTTCATCAATCTTTTCCGACTCGCCACCGACGCTGACCGAATAGCCCGGTTCAAACTTGATTTTATCTATTTCTGCTTTGGCATCCTGCGTGACTTTGGCGGGCAAAACACCCGGTTGAACCTGAGCGCTGATTTCCACAACACGTTCCAGATTACGCCGACGAATGACGGGCGGCACCGAGATTAAAGTCGGGCTGCTAATTTCACGCAATGATACAGGCTGACCGGACCGGCTTGCCACATAAACCTGTTCCAGCGCCGAAATCGGCTGGCTACCCTGAAATGGGATCCGCACGGTGACCGGGTAACTGTCGCCTTCGCTATCGCGGAACGTGCCGCCCCGTTCGCCGTTCAATGCGAGCCGGATGGCGCGGCGCGGCGCGCCCGCCGGAATGTCGAGCAAGGCCGCCTTACCCTCATCCAGCCGCATGTCCAACTCGACCCGGTCGGTGGCCACCGGATTAACGATATCGCGCGCGCCGGGTACTTTGTGCAGCGCCGCTTCGATTTGCGACGCCAATATTTTTAGCTTGGCCAAATCCGGTCCGACTGCGCGGAACTCGACCGGAGCATTGATCGGCGCCCCATTCATGAACAGCACAAGTTTGACGCGTGCGCCCGGGATAGCGTCAAACTTTGCGCGCAGCCGTTCAACCATGCGCATACTCGTTTGGCCCTCCCACGCGTCCATCACCGCCAGCACTTCACCTGTGCCTGGAAAATCCGCAGTATCCAGTGTATTATAAAAAACCGACGGATTGCGGCGGCCAACATTTTCAGCGCGCACTTTTATCGCCGGTTCTTTGGCCAATATAGCCGACACTTGCGCAACAATTTTGCCGGTCTGATCAAGGCTGGCACCTTGTTCAGCATCTATTGTCACGCGAAAATATGAAGCATCGGCGTTGGGAAACAAGCTGAAACCCAAAACCGGAACCAACAGAAAAGCCCCAAGCGTTAATGCAAGCGCACCCCATACAGTCCGGCGCGGTGCACCAAGCGCCTTATGCAGCAACGGCCGGTAAAAGCGCTCGATATTGCGCATCAACCATTTCAGCACCGCGTTACCGTCCGGGTCTTCGTCACGCTTCAATATCCGGCTAGCAAGGAAAGGAATGATGGTGAGTGAAATAACCATCGACGCCATCACCGTAGCGACAATCGTGCCGATGAAACTCTTGGTGAATTGCCCTGCCCCTCCTGGCAGAAAGAACATCGGCAGGAACGCAAACACCAAAACGCCGGTCGAGCCAAGCACTGCCGGGCCGATTTCGCCTGTGGCATCAATCGCAGCCTGAGCTCGGCTTTTGCCCATCCGCAAATGCCGGGCGATGTTTTCGACAACCACGATCGAGTCATCGACCAGCAAACCTAAGGACAAGATAAAGCCGCCGACCACAAGCTGGCTCAGATTGAAGCCAATGACGTAGATCGCAAGCAGGCCAGAGGCGAGCGACAACGGGATTGACACCATGACAATCGCCGCTGCCCTTAACCCAAGCGGCAGCAGCGTCAGTGCCACCAAAAACAACGCTAACAAAAAGTCGCGGGTCAGCTCTTTCAAACGCTTTGAGATGTCGCGGCTTTGGTCGAATTGAAGCACCGCGTCGATATCGGGCGGCAGAAACGTGCGCTGCCGCTCAAGTTCTACTACCAGCTTTTCGCGTAGCCGGGTCGCATCTGTGCCCGCTTTTTGGTTGGCGGTGATAAAAATTGCGCGCGTGCCATTATGGCTCAGATGCGAGCGCGGTTCCTCTGAACCCCACGCGACGTCGGCCACTTCGGACAGCCGCAATATGCTGCCGTCATTGCTGCGCAGCGGCAAATTCCGGATCATATCCAGATTGCGAAATGCACCGCCCGCTTCAACGCTGTAACGCCTCGCGCCACTGGTCACGCCGCCACCCGCGACGTCGGCACCGGCCAGCCGCAAGCTGTCAACAATCGTGGTCGCAGGAAGCCGAAGCTCGGCCAGCCGCCCCGGCTTAATCGCGACGGTAATCTCGGGCTGCGGCAGCCCGGCAACTTCGGTCGCACGGACGTCTTGAAAACGCGAAAATGCCTCGCTGATATCCTGTGCATATTTGTCCATCCGCCGCCAGCTAGCGGTCTTGCTGACCAACGCGATTTGCACGACGGCGGCATTAGTGGTCCGCGCCTTACGGAATTCAAGCCGTGCCAGATCAGCTGGCAGGCGCGACCGGATCGCAGTAATTTCGCGCACCGCGTCGTTGAAATATTGGTCGGGATCGCCCGACCAATCGAACTGCGCACGGATAACCGCGCTGCCGTCGTTGCTCGTCGAATTGATTTCTTCGACATCCTCGAGCCCTTGCATGATCTCTTCAATTGGCTTGACGATCGTCTGCTCAATTTCTGCGGCGTCGGCTCCAGGCTGCCCGGCAATTACGACGACCACCGGCAGCGGAAAATGCGGGTCAACCGCGCGCGGGATTGACGTAAGGGCGGAATAACCTAGCGCAATCAGCAGCGCGAACAGCACCAATGTTAGCTGCCATTTGCGGATCGCGAATTCAGCGACTTTCATGCGCGAAAACAACAAAGCGCCGACGTCATTTCGGCACAGCGACCGGACGTACTTTTGACCCTGTGCGCAGCTTCTCGCCGCCTGAAGTGACGATAACGTCCCCGGGCTTGATGCCACCGGTAACGATCACGAAATCATCCGTTACACGTTCGATGGCGACGTTGCGGGTTTCGACGCGGTCCTTCGCATCAACGACATAGACCAGGCCTTCATCGGTGCGAACACCAAACAACGCACTCGCCGGAATTTGCAAAGCCCCACTATCGGCCGCTGGTAACTTGATTGCCGCAGTGCCGATCTGGCCCGAACGCAATTGCGGTCGCGTCGCGAGGCGAAACTGAACGGTGAACGCGCCCGTCGCCTCATTAGCGCGCCCGTCGATTTCGGAAATCGTCGCACTGATTGGCGCGCCACCGAGACTTTCGATGCTGATTTCAGCGGCCATCCCGATCCGCAGCTTCGACGCGTCGCGGTCAACAATCGGCACGCGGAACACAAAGCCTTCGTCGTTTTCGCCAATGACCATCACCGCGGTGCCTGCCGATACAACCTGCCCGGGTTCGACATTGCGGGTCAGCACAACACCGCTTGAAGGCGCATAAAGCTGGGCGTTGCCAGTCGCAAACCCGGCTTGTCTAACCCGTGCCTCGGCGGCCTGAGCCGCCGCTTCGGATGCTTCAAACCGTGCTTTTGTGACCCAGCCGTCGGTGTAGAGAGAACGGATGCGTTCCAAATCGGCGCGCGTCCGGTCACGCTCGGCATTGGCAACGCTTAGGTCTGCCCCGACAACGGTGGAATCGAGTGCTGCAAGCAAGCTGCCACGCTTGACGAAATCGCCCTCGTCAAAGCGGACCGTGGCGACCTTGCCCGACGACGTAAAACCAAGCGTAGTTTCCCGCCGATAACGCACGGTGCCGACTGCATTCAATGTGCGCAGCATATTTTCCTGCTGCACCGTCACTACCTGCACAGGATAGACTTCGTCATCGGCCGTTTTGGTTGCAGTCTTTTCACCGCCGCACGCCACCAAGAGCATCAACGTTAAAAATCCTGCCAAATTTTTGGCCAATTGTGGCAAAACAGACTCCCCTCTGTGTTATCTGCGCAGTGATAGGCGAAGATTGGTCAGGATGAAATAGCATCCTGATATGCAACTGAATTTTATTGTGGACCGTGGTTTATTTACTCGTGAGCAGGGGTGGCGGCAATTTTCCAGCAATACGAGCGGTTTGCGCCATTATTTGAATTTCATTTTGCATCACCTTGACGCGGTTCTTCCACCGCAAATGCGTGCCGTCACTGAAAATTCCCAGACCATATTGCCGGCCATAACGCTCGGCAAACCGTAGCGCCGCTTGGCGATCATATCCGGCATTGGCCATCAACCATACCGACAGCCGGTCAGCTTCTATTTCAGTGGCCAAGGTCGCCTTGGTCTTGCTGCGTTGAACATTGTCCAACCGCGCACGGTGCTGCAAGATATTGTGCGCAAATTCATGCGCGACTACGGCGGCGAGTTCGTCGTCATCCTTAACATATCCCATCATGCCGCCGGTAATACGGACGATGTCACCGTCAGCTCC
>JANLRW010000141.1:0-15985 GCA_031361925.1 Sphingomonadales bacterium | reverse complement strand
CGATGCAAGATGAGCGTAGCCTGATTGCCCGGTTGCACTACTGCCAGAAACGGGCCGCCAACTGACGACCTTGATGCACTGCACCGATGATAGCCGGTAGAGTGGCAGCGCGTCGGGGTCTGGCACTACTGGCCACGCAACCGGTGGAAGCCCATCAGCGGCAGCGTAGCTCGCCAACAACGCTTCCTTTTCGCCCTTGCGCTGCAGCTGCCAGATGCCCAGCCCGACCATGATTGCCACAGCGAGGAAAACCACAATCGTCGGGATAATGGGCCAGCGCTTCATTGTCGGCCCTCACCTGCGCGGTTGCGGTGTTCCAATGCGAGCAACGCGCCCTTCGCCACCCGCAGCGATGCGACCGTCGTCGCCGCAGTAAAAGGAACCCAGATAATAATGTGCACCCAAAAGGGCGGGCGGAAGATCGTGTCGACAATAATTGCAAGAATGATGACCAACGCCCCGATTGCCATTGTCAACAAAGCGGCGGGACCATCGCCGACATTGAAAGCGGCATAATCAAGCCCGCAGCTTTCGCAGCGTTCAGAAAATTTCGTCGTCCCCGCAAACAACGTCTTTGCGCCGCATTCGGGGCAGAGACCAAAAAGGGCAGCCTTGGCAATGCCAGGCCGCCCTTCGAAGTTTTCGCTGTCAGGCACTGCCGGACTTAGGCGTGAACTGGCGCGCCCCAGCCGCCCCAGACATAGACGACGATGAACAGTAACAGCCAGACGACATCGACAAAATGCCAATACCAAGCCGCCGCCTCAAAACCGAAGTGCTGCTTGGGCGTGAAATGCCCCTTATACGCTCGCACCAAGCAGACGATCAGGAAGATCGTGCCGACCAGCACGTGGAAACCGTGAAAACCGGTCGCCATGAAGAAGGTTGTGCCATAATTGATACCGGCAAAGGGGAACGGTGCCTCGGCATATTCGATGGCCTGCAAGCTGGTGAACAGCATCCCCAATATGATGGTCAGCCACAGGCCTTTCTTCACGCTGTCGTTCTCGCCGACACCGATGATGCCCCAAAGACCCTTCATTTCGCCGCCACGCTGTCCGTGGATGAGCGCATGATGCGCCCATGTCACGGTGGTGCCCGAACACAACAGGATAAGCGTGTTGAGCAACGGCAGCTTCATGGCGTCGAGGACTTCAAGCCCTTTGGGTGGCCACTGTGTTATCGCTGCCGCACCTTCCTGCCCGAACAGGCTGGTGATCGTAAATGCATGGGTTTCGGCATCCTTTACGACTTCCAACGGCACAGGGAAAAACGAGAAATCGAACCAGGCCCAGAACCAGCCGACAAAGAACATCACTTCAGACGCGATGAACAGGATCATCCCATAGCGCAGATGCAGCTGGACAACCGGGGTATGGTCACCGGCATGGGCTTCGTTGATGACGTCGGCCCACCATGTGTAGAAGGTATAGAGAACGCCCGATACACCGAGACCGAAAACCAGCCCGCCATAACGCCCGAACACCACCGGTTGGAACATCATGACCATGCCGAAAAACATGGTAAGCGCCGACAGCGAACCAAGCAACGGTGTGATGCTCGGCGGCAGGATATGGTAATCGTGGTTCTTGGCACCGGCCATGGTCTATTCCCTGTGACTAATGGGTCGTTTGGTTAGGTCTTTAGCTGCCCTTATCCTGCGGGTCCACAGGGTAAAAGGTGTAGCTAAGCGTGATTTCTTCGATGTCCTTTGTATCCGGGTCGGACATGATTTTGGGGTCTACATAATAGAGCACCGGCATCCGCACCTGCTGGCCGGGCTTCAGCGTTTGCTCGGTAAAGCAAAAACACTGAATCTTGTTGAAATATTTGCCCGCCAGTTCAGGCGTGACATTGAAGGTTGCGGTGCCGGTCACCGGCTGGTCCGAAAGGTTTTTGGCGATGAAAATCGACATGTCCTTGGCACCGATGCTGACGGTGTCGGTCGGTCTCTCTGGTTCAAACTCCCACGGCAAATCGCTGCGGTGGTTGGCATCAAAGCGGATCACGATGGGTTTCTTAGTGGCAACCACGGTTGCCGCAACGGCTGCATCAACGCGCATGGTAGTGCCGCCAAAGCCGGTTACTTCGCAGAAAACCCGGTACAGTGGAACTGCCGCAAAACCCATCCCGACCATAGAGACGGCCAAGCCACCGGCGAGCATGGCGATACGCAGATTGGATAGCCCCGCCATTACCAGTAACCGATCTTTGCCACGGTAATGCCAAAGAACAGCACGCACATGCCGATCAATAACACTGCCAGTATCTTTGACCGCGATGCCTGACGCTCACGGATAAGCCGCGTCTCTTCGACCGTGAAAGGCCGTTGGTCAGGCGTCGTCATAACATCAACATCCGGTCGCCCGCGAAAATCGCGAACAACAAAAACAAATAGAGGATCGAATAGGAAAACAAACGTTTTTCCGGTGCCATCTGGCTCGCTTCGGTCGCTTCGTTGCGCCAAACGGCGAATGCAAAAACCAAAAATATGATGCTCAAGAGCGCCGCCGCTGTGCCGTAGACCCAGCTGGTCATTCCCAGCGCATAGGGCGCAATCGCCGCTGCGGCCATCGGGAAGCTATAGGCAAAAATCTGGTTTCTTGTCGCCCTTCGGCCTGACACCACCGGCAACATTGGGACGCCCGCCGCTGCATAGTCCGCCTTCATGAACAGCGCCAACGCCCAAAAATGTGGCGGCGTCCACAAGAAGATAATGGCGAACAGCAAAACCGGCAGCAGCGTCACGTCACCGGTAACAGCCGCCCAACCGATAATCGGAGGGAACGCGCCTGCCGCACCGCCGATGACGATGTTTTGCTGGGTAAACCGCTTGAGCCAAATGGTGTAAACCACGGCGTAAAAGAATATCGAGAACGCCAACATCGCAGCAGACAGCCAGTTCACCGCCATCCCCATGATGACCACCGAAAAGCCGGCCAGACCGACCCCGAAATGCAGCGCCGCCTGCCGGTCCATCCGTCCAGCGGGCAAGGGCCGGTTTGCCGTGCGCGCCATCATCGCGTCGATATCATATTCATAATATTGGTTGAGCGCACCCGACGCGCCAGCACCAGCCGCGATGCACAGGATTGCCGTGAACGCGATCACCGGATGGATATCGCCGGGGGCCGCGAGCAGACCGCATAACGCCGTAAAAACAACAAGGCTCATGACCCGGGGCTTGGTCAACGCCCAGAAGTCACGCCAATCGGCGGGCAGGATAATGTCGCGCGTTACACTTGTCATAATCGGTTCCGATGCCGCAATATTGGCGCGGAGCAGCGAAGCGCCGCCGGTTACTTGATAACCGGCAGCGTTTCGAACTGGTGGAAGGGCGGCGGGCTCGACAACGTCCATTCGAGCGTCGTCGCACCCTCACCCCAATAGCTACCCTCTGCTCTGCGTCCGGCCAACAACGACCACGCCACATTGACGAAGAAGATCAAGACCCCCACGCCCATGATAACATAACCGAACGAGGCAATTTGGTTCCAATAAGCAAAGGCGCCTGGATAATCAGGGATACGGCGCGGCATTCCCGAGTTGCCCAAGAAATGCATCGGGAAGAACAGGACATTCACGCCAATGAAAAAGAACCAGAAATGCAGATGGCCCAATGCCTCGTTCAACATCCGGCCTGACATTTTGCCAAACCAATAATAGAAACCGGCGAACAGCGAGAACACCGCACCCAGCGACAGCACGTAATGGAAATGGGCCACCACATAATATGTGTCATGCAGGTTATCGTCGAGCCCGCCATTGGCGAGGACAACGCCGGTTACGCCGCCGACTGTGAACATGAAGATAAAGCCCATTGCCCACACCATCGGAGTTTTGAAGCTCACTGAACCGCCCCACATCGTCGCGATCCAGCTGAAAATCTTGATGCCCGTGGGCACCGCGATCACCATCGTTGCGGCGGTGAAATACATTTTCATGTCAACGCTCATACCGGTCGTAAACATGTGGTGCGCCCACACAACGAACCCGACCACGCCGATGGCAACCATCGCATAGGCCATGCCGAGATAGCCAAAGACGGGCTTGCGGCTGAACGTCGCAACGATCTGGCTGATAATGCCGAAGCCCGGCAGGATCATGATGTAGACTTCGGGATGGCCGAAGAACCAGAACAGATGCTGATAAAGCACCGGGTCACCGCCAGCGGCTGCATCGAAGAACGCACCACCGAAGTTGCGGTCGACCAAAAGCATGGTGATCGCCGCGGCGAGCACGGGAAGCGCCAATAATAGCAGGAACGCAGTCACCAAAACCGACCAGACGAACAACGGCATTTTGTGGATCGTCATGCCGGGGGCGCGCATGTTAAAAATGGTAGTGATGAAATTAATCGCACCCAAAATGGATGCCGCACCCGCCAGATGGAGCGAGAAAATCGCCATATCGACCGCGGGCCCGACCGACCCAGATGTCGAGAGCGGCGCATAGACCGTCCAGCCCGTCCCTGCGCCAAGACCAGTGCCGCCCGGCACAAAGCTCGAACCCAAGAGCATGATGAAGGCCACAACGGTGAGCCAGAACGAGATGTTGTTCATGCGTGGGAACGCCATATCGGGCGCACCAATCATCAATGGCACGAACCAGTTGCCGAACCCGCCGATGAGCGCTGGCATGACCATGAAGAACACCATGATAAGTCCGTGTGCAGTAATCAACACGTTCCACATATGCTTGGCTTCGTCGAGCGAGGCTTCTTTGCCTGCCATGAAAGACGCCCAGCTGGTCAGATATTGGATACCCGGTTGAGCAAGTTCCAAACGCATAAGGCCCGAAATCGCGCCGCCAACGATTCCGGCGCAAATCGCAAAGATCAGATAGAGAGTGCCGATATCCTTATGGTTGGTCGACATGAACCAACGGGCAAAAAATGCCGGCTTGTGGTCGGCGTGCGTGTCGCCGTGGAAGTCAGCGGGGTTAGCAGCTATGGTGGTCATGACTGTCGGCCTTCTTACTTGGTTGCGGCTGCGGCGGGGGCAGCATTATCTGGGGTTGGGGCAGCGGCAGGCGCTGGTGCGGCTGCGGCAGCAGCGCCGGGCATCTGGCCGCCCTGCGCCTTGACCCAAGCCGCGAATTGTGCGGGCGGTAATGCCTCCACCGCAATTGGCATATAGCCATGACGCGCGCCGCATAGTTCGGAGCATTGGCCAAAATAAACGCCCGGTTTGGTAATCGTTAGCGCCTTTTCATTGAGGCGGCCTGGAACCGCATCAAGCTTGAACCACAATGACGGCACCGCAAAAGCGTGAATGACATCGGACGCGGTGGTCTGGATACGCAGCGGGACTCCGGCCGGGACAACCATACGGTTGTCGACTGCCAGCTGCTGCGGTCCGTCATTATCGGTGCGTGCACGTTCGCCTTTGCCGGCTTCGTCAGACTCTTTGAGCATATTTGATACGACTTCAAACCCGCCATGATCGGGATAGGTGTAGCCCCAATACCATTGATAGCCAGTGGCCTTGATCGTCACCGCCTCTTTTGGTGCAGGCTTGAACTGCTTGGCCAAAAGGTCGAGCGACGGATAGGCAATGCCGAGCAAGATCAGCACCGGGACAAGCGTCCAGACGATTTCAATCGTCGTATTATGGGTTGTTTTTGACGGCGTCGGATTTGCCGCACGGCGGAAACGGACGATGATGAAAAACAACAGACCGAGCACAAAGAGCGAGATTACCGTGATAATGGGCAACAAAATGCTGTTGTTGATCCATTTGGCATATTGCCCATTGTCGCTGAATTGTTCTTGAAAATCCATTTCCTTTGGTTTCGGCATTCCGATGCTGTTTTCGTAATCGGGGCGCATCGGGGTGTAACCCGGCAATGAACCGTCCATCGACTTGGGCGCAGCCGGTGTCGCCGTCGGCGCGGTGGCAGGTGTTGCGGTCGGCGATCCTGCGGTTGCCGTTACGGCTTGCGTCGGCGCAGCGGCAATGGGTGCAGCGTCGGCTTTTACCACCGGCGCAGGAGCGGGACTTGCCGCTTGCGCCGACACCAGCGACGGCATTGTCGCAAGCGCCAGCAAAACCAGAAAATTCTTCAACATATCCATCAACTTGGCCCCATATCTTCTGGTGCGGCGCAGTGAAGCTGCGCTAGACTGTTCGAATTCATGTCCGACACGTCTCACACCGCTTATAGTCATGCTTACCGCAAGCCTCAAGCCGTTGCCCATAGATTTTATGGATTTATTCGCAAGCATTTTCCACCTATCTGACTTGCAACCGGCGTCTGCCGGAATGCAAAAAATAACATATTGTTTAAAGGGACTCTCCCAATTCCATGACCGAAGATGAAATTCTGTCCGAATTCCGTAACGTCGAGGCGTTGCTCGAGGGGCATTTCTTGCTCTCCTCGGGCCGTCACAGCGCGCATTATCTGCAATGCGCTCGGCTGCTGATGAACCCCGAACGCGCAGGCCGCATCGCGCTTGCGATCACGCAAAAAATCCCGCGCGAGATTCGCAGCGAGATCGAAATAGTGATTTCGCCGGCAATGGGCGGTCTGATCATCGGTCACGAAATGGGCCGGGCGCTGGGCGTCGATGCGATGTTTGTCGAGCGGCCAGACGGCGTTTTCAGCCTGCGGCGGGGCTTCAGCATGGCCCAAGGCACGAAGGTGCTGATGATGGAGGATGTCGTGACCACCGGCCTTTCGTCGCGCGAAGCGATCAAGGCGATAGAGGAAGCGGGCGGCAAAGTAATCGCGGCGAGCGCGGTGGTCGACCGTTCGGCGGGCAGCGCCGATCTGGGCGTGCCGTTCTTCCCGTTGATCGAACTCAACTTCCCGACTTATGCGCCCGATGAATTGCCGCCCGAACTGGCCGCGAGCCAAGCGGTCAAGCCCGGAAGTCGAAAGGAATAGTGATGCTCAAACGAGTAATAGCATCTACCGCCGCCCTTCTCGGTTTGCTGTCGCCGTCGGCTATACTAGCCAAGCCGTCCGAAACGACCGTCAACACGGTCCGCGAACGCGCTGTTGAGGCGCGGTTCGACGGCGTAATTCTGATCGGTGAACCGGATGGAAGCTTTTCCGTAATGACAACGGGCGAGAAACCGGTGGCGACAGATGCTGTGTGGCGGTGGGCGTCAATTACCAAGCAACTGAGCGCGACAGTGGCAATGCAGGAGGTGGCAGCAGGTCGTCTGGACCTCGATGCGCCCATCTCACGCTACTGGCCTGACTGGAAAGGAAAGAACGCTTCGTCTATCCGAATTCGTGATTTACTTCTGCACAATAGTGGGCTGCCACAACCCGACGCAAGCCCGGCAGACAGTGACGGTGTCCCCGCATTCTACAGGTCCGCCGCCGCTTCCCCTCAAACAAGCGCCGCCGCATTTTGTGCAGGCGAACCTCGCGCGGCGGCGCCAGCCGAGTTCGAGTATAACAATTGCGACAGCATAGTGCTTGCCGAAATACTGGCGCGGGTGACAGGCAAGCCGTTCAACATGCTTGTTCGCGACCGGTTTGCGCGGAAACTGAAGATGAGGCATTTTGGTATGTTCGGGCTAGGCGCTCCAGTCCGCACTCATGTGCAGCCCGTTGGCGAGTTTGCAAATGTTGATCCGTTGCTCAATCTCGGCGTTTATGGCGCGTCGGGTGGCGCATTTGGCACGGTCACTGATCTTTGGCAGTTTGATAAAGCGTTGTTGTCGGGAAAGCTGGTTCCTGCCAAAGAACGCGAACTCATGTGGAACAGCACGCGCGAAAACGGCTTTCACGGATTCTTCCAGTGGATATATCCCGCCCCGCTAGCAGGCTGCACGGAACCGGTTAGGATCGTTGAGCGACAGGGGCTTGTAGGCGGTATCGAGCTGAGGAACTACCTTCTCCCGGAGACTAGGCGGGGCCTAATCCTGTTCAGCCGAAAGCGCCCCACCGATCTCGGCGATCCTTGGGAGGGCAAGGGTTTTGCGTTCGACCTGTTGAGTGCCGTTGCCTGTGGAGCCAAGCCAAAATGACCGACCATCTGCGTCCCCTCCGCCTTAGATTAGGCGTTAATATCGACCATGTTGCCACCATCCGCAATGCACGTGGCGGCGAACATCCCGATCCGGTGCGCGCGGCGGAGATCGTTGCGCGCGTCGGCGGCGACGGCATTACCGCGCATTTGCGCGAGGACCGGCGGCATATCCGCGACAGCGACCTGAAGCGGATACAAGAGGCGACGAGTTTGCCGCTGAACCTCGAAATGGCGGCGACCGAGGAGATGATCGAGATCGCGCTTCGCCACAAACCGCACGCAGCTTGCATCGTTCCCGAACGGCGCGAGGAGCGGACCACCGAGGGCGGGCTGGATGCAGCAGGCCAGCACAATCATCTGGCGCCTCTGGTCTCGCGGCTGCTCGATGCCGATATCCGCGTGAGCCTGTTTATCGAACCCGACCCGCGCCAGATCGAAGCGGCGATCCGGCTGCGCGCGCCAGTGGTCGAATTCCACACCGGCAAATATGCGCACAGCCAAGGTGCAGAGCAGGAGGGAGAACTGCGCCGTCTGTCCGACGCCGTAGCATTGGCCGCCAAGAACGGCATCGAGTCCCATGCCGGACACGGGCTGACCTTCGAAAATGTGCAGCCGATTGCCGCCATTCCCCAAATCGCCGAGCTTAACATCGGCCATTATCTGATCGGCGAGGCAATCTTCATCGGGCTTGAGGAAAGTGTGCGAAAGATGCGGACATTGATGGATATGGCGCGGTGAAGGAATGACGAAAGTGAACATGCTCACAACTTTCCTACACGATATATTTCTGGTCTAATTACCCGATGTCTCTCGTCATCTCCGTTTTCGAACAAATGTCTGATCGACACAGTCGATCAATCGCGCGGCGCACCCGTGCGTTTTTATATACCAATAGAGCGGCGTGCACTTCGTTGCTTTCGACCCCGTCGGTGATCGAGAAAAGCGATCACAGCGGCGAATCGGTGGGCAGATGATAATCGGCCTCGGTTCCGACCTGTGCAATATCGAGCGCATCGCGAACTCGCTCACGCGCTTCGGTGAGCGCTTTGAACGCCGCGTGTTCACCGATGTCGAACGCGCCAAGGCCGAACGCCGCCCGTTCACCCGCGCTGGCACCTATGCCAAACGTTTTGCTGCCAAGGAAGCTTTCTCCAAAGCGGTCGGTACGGGTTTCAAACGCGGCGTCTTCATGAAGGATATCGGCGTGGTCAATGCTGCTTCGGGCGCACCAACGCTGGCGCTAACCGGCGGAGCAAAAGCGCGGCTCGACGCGATGATTCCTGTCGGCTATGAAGCGCATATCCACCTGACGCTCACCGACGACCATCCCTGGGCGCAGGCATTTGTTATTATCGAGGCACTGCCTCTAGCGAAAGTTTGAATTTTGAGCCTCGACAAAATCAACGATTCTGCCGCCCCCGCAGCGCCGGCCGAAACCCCCGTAAAGCGCGGATGGGCCGCAGGGCTTTGGGCCGAACTCAAGGGCATGTTCTGGCTATTGCTTGCGGTGCTGGGTTTTCACAGCTTTATCGCCAAACCATTTTATATCCCGTCGATTTCGATGATGCCGACATTGCTCGTTGGCGACCGGCTCTTCGTCAGCAAATATCCTTATGGCTGGAGCCATGTTTCGCCGACGATTCCCAATCCCGTGGCGATCTTCAAATGGCTGGTGTTGCGCGAAGATGTCGAGGCGCTCGCGGTGCCATTGCCCGAAAGTGACCAGCGTTTATGGGGGGCGCTGCCCAAGCGCGGTGATATCGTGATCCTGACCCCGCAAGGCAAATATCAGGATTGGATCAAGCGTGTCATTGGCCTGCCCGGTGACACCATTTCACTGACCGGGGGCCAGATTTTCCTCAATGGCAAAGCTGTGAAGCAAGACGTGCAACCCGCGCTCGATTTGCCGGTCGATGGCAACAATCCGTGCAACGAAAGTGACTTTCCCGGAGCGAAGGTTCAAGGCAATGACGGCAAAGTCCATTGCTATCTGCCGATCATTCGTGAAACGCTACCCAACGGGGTGCAATATGACACCATCGACGCACGGCAGCGCGAAACCGACGATATGGAGCAGCTGGCGATCCCGGCAGGCCATGTGTTCCTGATGGGCGACAACCGCGACAATAGCTCGGATAGCAGAGTTGCCGAAGAACTGGGCGGACTTGGCGGACCGGTGCGATGGGACCGACTGGGCGGTCGCGCAGAGATTATTACCTTCTCGGTTGACGGCAGCACGACCCTTAATCCAGCGAGCTGGTTTACCTCGCTGCGTGGCGACAGGGCTGGCACCAGCCTGCGTCCGGCGCAATCCAAAGCAGGCGATTGATATGGCGACCGCAGTAAAGCCTCGTAAGCCAAGGGCTCCCCGTAAAGCGGTTGAGGCCGCCGGCGAAGTCTTCGAAGAACATGTCGGCCCGACGGAATTATACGACCCGCTGATCCGCACAGAGCTGAAAAAAGCGAGCGTATGGATCGGACTGGTAGTGCTGGTTGGTCTGGTGGCATGGCTCGCACAACCGATATTGCTGATTATTGGCGGTATTGTATTGGCGTCCATGTTTGACGGCGGCGCGCGGTTATTAGGCCGGGTTTTGCCTATCGGCCGCGGGCTGAGGTTGACGATGGTCGTGCTCGCGACATTTGGCTTTCTTTATTGGACATTTGTTTTCGCCGGTTCGGAACTGGCAGCGCAGGCGGCAGACCTTCAAATCATCGTTCAAACCCAGATAATGCGCGCTGGCGACCAATTGCAAGCCGCTGGTTTCAACATCTCCGCCGATGACGTCAAAGGTTTCGGCACACAGATATTGAACTCGGTCGGCCGGGTCACTGCGGCTGTATCCTCGGTTGTTGGTACCGTCACGAACATGGCGATGATGCTGGTGCTAGCGATCTTCATCGCGTCTGAACCACGGCTTTATGAGCGCGGCGTAGCCTGGATGTTGCCGCTGGCAGAACGTGAGAATTTTTACGGCACGTCAGAAAAGATCGGCCGCACGTTGCGCCGGTTGATGGCAGGGCGCTTACTCGGCATGGCGGTTGAAGGCTTTGGCACATGGATCTTGCTGTCGCTCGGCGGTGTGCCGATGGCGGCACTGCTCGGAATATTGACCGGACTGCTGGCATTCTTGCCCAATATCGGCGCGATTATTTCCGGTGCGCTGATCATCCTCGTCGGCTTTTCGGCGGGTATGGACGTCGGGTTATATGCGCTATTCGTATATTTCGTGGTGCAGATGGTCGACGGTTATCTGATCGTGCCAATGGTTGCAAAGCGCGCGGTCGATCTGGCACCCGCTTTGGTCCTCGGTGCGCAGATATTATTTGGGGCGCTGTTTGGCATATTGGGGCTGGCTCTCGCTGACCCGATTATCGCCATGATCAAGGTCGCCCTCGAGCGGCAATCGGAACGCAACGAGGCGCGACACCCCATTCCCAAGCTGCTTTGATATGGTGCTGATTTTCTGTTTCCTGATGGGGACCGCGAATTTCGCGATGCACAAAGCGGTGGCGGAATCGGGGCATCCGTTTGTCGAGGATACCAAACGCTATTTTGGCAAGTATTTCGGACCATATAGCAGCTATGCAATCGAGTTGCTCTTGCTGATCGGCGCAATGCTGTTTGCGTATGAAGGGTCATTGATCATCGCCCTCATCTATTGGGCCTATACCGGGATGAATGCACTCGCAACGTGGCTTTTATTGTCAGGTAGAGCGTAAACATGCCCCCGGAAACAACCGTAGTGGGCAGTTTGCCTGAACCGGCGATGGTGAAAACGCTGTCGCGGTTTGTGCCCTATTTATGGCCTAAAGACCAACCAGCGCTGCGGTTGCGGATTGTCATTGCACTGGCGTTGGTGCTGATTTCCAAGCTTGTCCAATTTTCGATGGGTTGGCTTTATGGCCAAGCAATTGACCGGATGACGCCGGGGATGGAATCGGGCGCCACCCTCGCCATTGCCTTGGTCGCGGCTTATGCAGGGGCGCGTTTCGGCGGGGTCTTGTTCGATAATCTGCGCAATGTCGTGTTCGAACGTGTTGGGCAGGATGCAACCCGCCGACTGGCAGAAAATGTCTTTTCACATCTGCACAACCTGTCGATGCGCTTTCACATGAACCGGCGGACCGGCGCAGTGACCAAAGTCATCGAGCGCGGAACCAAGAGCATCGACATCATGCTCTATTTCCTGTTGTTCAATATCGCACCGACGGTCATCGAACTGGTCGGCGTATCAACGATTTTCTGGTTCAAATTTGGTTGGGAGCTGGTGGCAGCAACGCTGTTGATGGTGGTCATCTATATCTTTTTCACCCAGAAAATAACCGATTGGCGCAATACATTGCGCGAGGAAATGAATGAACTCGACACCCGCACGGTCGCGCGCTCGGTGGACAGCCTGCTCAATTACGAAACCGTCAAATATTTCAACGCCGAAGCCCGCGAAAGCAAAGCGTATAGCGCAGTCGTGCAGCTATGGGCGAGTGCTGCGGTCAAATCAGAAAACAGCCTCGCTCTGCTCAACATTGGGCAAGCGCTGATTACCAACCTGATGCTCGCCGGGGCGATGGGTTACACGATCTGGGGATGGTCGAAGGGTCAGTTTACGACTGGCGACGTCGTTTTCGTCAACACGCTTTTGGCGCAGCTGTTCCGGCCACTCGACATGCTCGGCATGGTTTACCGCACGATTCGTCAAGGCTTGACCGACATGGCAGCGATGTTCGACCTGCTGGATACCGAGCGCGAGATTGTCGATAAGCCGGGCGCACAGCCGATTGCGATCAGCGGCGGCGCGTTGGCGTTTGAGGATGTCCATTTCGGCTACGAGCCAAATCGCGAAATCCTCAAAGGCGTCAATTTCCATGTCCCGCCCGGCGGCACATTGGCGGTGGTCGGACCGTCGGGGGCGGGCAAGTCGACGATCGCGCGATTGCTGTACCGCTTTTATGATGTAACCGGCGGCCACATCACCATCGACGCTCAGGATATCCGCGACGTCACGCAATCGAGCTTGCGCGCGAGCATCGGCATTGTCCCGCAAGACACCGTTTTATTCAACGAGAGCATCGGTTATAATGTCGGCTACGGAATGGAAGGTGCTGACCAAGCGCAAATCGAAAACGCCGCGCGCGGTGCTGCGATCCATGAATTTATCGCTTCTCTGCCCGAAGGTTATCGCGCGCAGGTCGGCGAACGCGGGCTGAAATTATCAGGCGGCGAAAAACAGCGCGTCGCGATTGCCCGAACGTTGCTGAAAAACCCCCCGATCCTCATCCTCGACGAGGCGACAAGTGCGCTCGACAGCCGCACCGAAAATGAAATCCAGGCGACCCTCGACCGTGTCGCCGAACGCCGCACCACGATCATCATCGCCCACCGCCTATCGACGATTGTCGATGCCGACGAGATAGTTGTGCTCGAAGCTGGGCAGATCGTCGAACGCGGGACGCATAATGTGCTACTCCGCAAACAGGGGCTATATGCGGAAATGTGGGCACGGCAACAAGCCGAAGTCGACGAGGAAGAGGAAACCGTCGCATGAGGATTGCGATCTTGCCTGTCCTGCTATTCGCCAGCGCCTGTGCCACCGGACCGTGGAGCGATTTCTATGGCGATCCGCGCAGCGCTTCAATACCGGCGGATGTCCGCAGTTTTGTGATCGACGCCCAAGGTTGCAATCATTTTGCTGGCGAAGAACCTTATGATGCCGAGCGCGCCGCGTTTCTGACGAAGAATATCGACCAAATGTGCACCGGAATAAAGGAGCGGCATCAGAAACTGGCCGCGAAATACGCCAAGAATACGGAAGCGACTGTTCTCATTGCCGACGCGTGGAGTCCGTTCAAATAATAGCTTGCACAGATTATTTGTTCTTAATATGTTCTATAATTTCCCGACTCATCCACAGCAGATTCGCGCATGGTGCAAGAGCGATCTATTCTTGAAGAACTTTCCGGCATAGGGCCGGATGCAATGGATTTAGCTTCTAAAACCCTTGCTCCTAAGGATGTCTTGCACCGCGTTTTCGGCTTTCCCGAATTTCGCGGCGTGCAGGAGCTGGTGGTCGGGCGTGTTCTTGCTGGAGAGCGGACATTGGCAGTAATGCCGACCGGGGCGGGCAAGTCATTATGTTATCAGCTTCCGGCGTTGATGATGGACGGCACCTGCATCGTCATCTCGCCATTGATTGCCCTGATGCACGACCAAATGCGCGCAGCGGACGCTGTTGGGATACGTGCGGCGACGCTGACGTCGGTCGATGAAAACCGAGCCGAGACGATACAGCGGTTCCGGGCGGGCGCGCTCGATCTGCTCTATGTCGCCCCTGAGCGAGCGTCAGGGCAGGAATTTCGCGGATTGCTGCGCGAGGCAAAGATTTCGCTGTTTGCGATAGACGAAGCCCATTGCGTGTCAGAATGGGGGCATGATTTCCGGCCCGATTACCGGCTGTTGCGCCCGTTAATGGATGATTTCGCCGGAGTGCCAAGGCTTGCGCTGACCGCCACCGCAGACGCCCACACCCGCGACGACATCGCAGGGCAGTTGGGAATAGCCGCCGACGGTATGATCGTCTCTGGCTTTGATCGACCTAATATCCGCTATGCGATGTCCGGCGGCGCGACGAGCGGTGTTGCAGCGCTGGTGAAAACTTTGCATGGTGCCGGCATCGTCTATGCGCAGACCCGCGACCGCACCGAAAAGATCGCGGCGCAAATTGCCGCAGCCGGTCGCACCGCGCGTTTCTATCACGCGGGGATGGAACCCAAGACCCGCGCCAAGGCGCAAGCGGATTTTGTTGCATCCGAAGATATGGTGATGGTCGCCACCGTCGCTTTCGGCATGGGGATCGACAAGCCCGACGTTCGTTTTGTCGTTCACGCGGGCCTGCCCAAATCAATCGAAGCTTATTATCAGGAAAGTGGGCGGGCTGGGCGCGACGGCGACCCGGCGGTGGCGCATATGCTGTGGTCGCCGGGCGACTTCACGCGTGCGCGCGAACGCCTGAGCGAAGTGCCGCAAGAACGGCGTGATGCCGAACAGGGACGGATCGCCTCGCTGTCGCGTCTTGTCGAAACGCCCGGGTGCAGGCGCACCGTATTGCTATCTCATTTTGGCGAAATGCCGCCCGAAAACTGCGGTAATTGCGACAATTGCCTTGATGCGCCCGGAGTTCACGACGCGACCGAATTGTCGCGCAAACTGCTATCAGCCGCCTACCGCACCGGTCAGATGTTTGGCGTCGGTCATCTGGAAAAGGTGCTGACCGGAAACGGTGACGAACGAATTTTCAAATTCGGGCATGACCAATTGTCGGTTTTCGGCATCGTCGGCGCCGACGACGCACATGTCATCAAGCCGCTGGCGCGGGCGTTGCAGGCTCGAGGGAGCCTGGTCGCCAACGAACATGGCGGGCTGAAACTGGCGGGCGATGCGCGCGCGATCATGCGCGGCGACCAGAAGGTCGAAATCGCGCTGCTTCCGCAGGGGCGCAAACGCCGCGAAAAGGGTGTCGCCAATCCGGTAGGCGATCCATTGTTCGAAGCGCTCCGCAGCAAACGGCGCGAACTGGCCGAAGCGGGAGGTGTCCCGCCGTATGTCGTTTTCCATGACGCCACCTTACGCGAGATGGCGGCGACGAAACCCGACAGCCTGTCGGCGCTATCGCAGATCACCGGCGTCGGCTCGCGCAAGCTCGAGGCCTATGGCGACGCTTTCCTTGCAGTGTTGCGGGTCTTCCAATAAGATTTGCCGATGTTCAGAAAACTAACCGACGATGTGCTCGTGGCACCCCAGATCAGTGTTGCTGCCATAGCTGCCGCGGCGGATGAAGGCGTGACGCGCGTCATCAATAATCGGCCAGAGGACGAATCTGACGACCAGACGCCCGGCCCCGACATCGAAGCGGCTGCCCGTGCCGCCGGTGTTGATTATGTCGCTATTCCGGTAACCCATGCGGGTTTTGCCGAATGGCAGGTGACGGCAATGGCCGAAGC
>JANLRW010000136.1:0-2244 GCA_031361925.1 Sphingomonadales bacterium | reverse complement strand
GGTTGCGCCCGGCGTCGTTTACACAACGTTTCACCACGCCGTGACGCAGGCGAATGTCGTGACGACCGATTATAGCGACTGGGCGACCAACTGCCCCGAATATAAGGTTACGGCAGTGCAGATCAGCGTGTCGAACGGCCCGACCGAGTGGCAGAAGGAATATGAAGCGCTATCCGAACGCACGCGGCGGATCGAACCCGGTGTTCCAGCCGAATGAACAGCGTGGAGCGCCTTGTCTATATGGCGAACCAGATCGCGGTAAATCTTGCGACCGATGAGGACCCCGTTACCGCGACATTGCGCCATATCGAGCTATATTGGGACCCAAGGATGAAAAAGCTGATCCTAAAAAATGGCGGTATTGGCTTGTCTGCGGTTGCCGCTGCCGCAGTGGACCGGCTTGCCGAAACACAAGATGCCGGCTGAACAAGGCTCAAAACCGTTCAGCTTTTCAGCAATAAAACCGGACGGGACGCCAAGCGAAGCGTTCGAACGGCACGTCATCGTCGAAACGCCCATTGCCATCGAGTATAACGGTATCGGCTATGCCGTCATGATGGCAACACCGATTGATCTTCAAGATTTTGCCATCGGATTCAGCCTGTCGGAAAGGCTGATCGACCATGCTGGTCAGATACTCGCTGTAGATATTCATCAGGCCGAATTAGGGTCGATATTGCGGATCCAGCTGCCGCCGGAGAACGCGGAAAAAGTATTTGCGCGCGCGCGCCAGCGTGTTTCGGAAAGCAGCTGCGGGCTTTGCGGCATGGACAATCTCGAAGAAGTTATGCGGCCCCTGCCCCAAGTGACCGCGCAGATAGAGGTACCCGACAATGCAATATTTGCGGCGCTGTCGTCGCTGCGGCCGCACCAGGGCCTGAACGCTGCCACCGGATCGGCCCATGCCGCCGCCTTCTGCGGGCCTGATGGGTCGATATTGATGACTCGCGAAGACGTTGGCAGGCATAATGCACTCGATAAACTGATCGGGGCGCTTGCCAGCGGCGGATTGGATATATCGACGGGGTTCATTCTCTTGACCGCGCGCTGCAGTCTAGAACTGGCTCAGAAAGCTATTCTCGCCAATTGCCCGATGCTCGTGACAATTTCAGCAGCAACCGATCTCGCTATCAATATTGCCGAGAGATACAGCCTCAAACTGGTCAGTTTGGCACGTCCCGATGCGGCGCTTGCCGGAGCGCGCCAAACCGGCTGATAAGCCAGCTTCGGAACGTCGAAATGGCAGGGTCGGCGAGATCGTCGGCGTGGAGTTTAAGATAATACCCATAGCCGTCTTCGATGATGGCATCATAGGGCATCACCAACCGTCCATCTGCGATTTCCTGCGCAAACATATCGACGTCGCCCAGAAAAACGCCGTCAGCGGTCATTGCATATTGCGCAGCTGCAATGGTTGTATCGAACGCTAACCCACCGTTTGTCGAAATTGCCAGTCCGCTTTGCCGCAGATACGAAGTCCACAAAAGATCGCGCGGTTCGCCATCCAGTTTTAGATGCAACAGCTCCCTGCAGCGCAGAAAATCGTCAAGCGATTTGCCTTGGCTGGCCATTGCGGTTTCCGGCGAGCATAGCGGAGCCACGCGCACCATCCACAAAAGATCGGTGATGCGGTCGTCGACATTGGGCCGATCATAGGCAATTGCCATATCGAAATCGGTCGGCGGCAATCCGGTCACATGCGCGCTCGACACATCAAGCCGAATGTCCGGATTTTCGGTGTGGAAATCCCGCAACATCGGCAAGAATAGCTGCTGTAACAATGACGGCGGCACATGTAGTCGCAGCGACCGTCCGGTCACTTCATCGTCACGGATCGCATTCATGCTTTGCTCAAGCCGGTCGAGGCACTTACTCACTACCGGCAGCAGTTCCTCGCCGGCAGCCGTCAGCGATAGTCTCGATGCATCGCGAACAAAAAGCTGTTTGCCCAGAAGCTCCTCAAGCCCGCCAACATGCCGGCTCATGGCGCTTTGCGATACAGACAGCGCGGACGCACCGCCCGTAAAGCTCAAATTCTGGCCAACCGCTTCAAACGCGCGCAAGGCGTTGAGCGGTAACCAGCGGCGATTGATGGTGCTGCGATTTGGAATGAGACAGGCCTTTCAACTGCGCGCGTTCGGTCGCGCCACCATAGCTCGACATTTTGACATAGGGCTATGCGAAAATGCGATTTTATTCACTCGCATAACTGGCCCATCCGGATGCTGGAGAGAAATCATCAAA
>JANLRW010000126.1:0-6571 GCA_031361925.1 Sphingomonadales bacterium | reverse complement strand
AGGCCTTCAAAAATTTCTGCTTTGGCATCGGCAATTTCAGTTTCATCCTTGAAAAACCCGATGTGCGCGGGCGCGATTGTTGTGATGATGGCGACGTGCGGCTGCACAAGTGCTGTGAGTTCGCGCAGTTCGCCCGCATGGTTCATCCCCATTTCGAACACGCCATATTGTGCATCACGCGGCATCCGCGCTAGGCTAAGGGGAACGCCGACATGGTTGTTATAGCTTTTGACCGAGCGGTGAGCGTGGCCGCGCGATGACCGGTCAAGTGCCGCATAAAGCGCTTCTTTGGTGCCTGTCTTACCCGCCGATCCTGTTACGCCAACAATCTTCGCGTCAACACGGGCGCGCGAAGCTCGCCCCAACGCGTTCAGCGCATCCATCGTGTCACCAACGATAATATAGGGATGCGCGATAGGCTCGCTCACAATCGCACCGGCGGCACCGTTGGCGAATGCTTTATCGGCGAACAAATGCCCGTCGGTCGCTTCGCCTTTCATGGCAAAGAACAGATCGCCCGGGCCAATTTCGCGCGAATCGAATGCGACCGCATTGGCGTTGATCACGCCTTGCGCTTTGCCGCCCACTGCCGCCATCAGTTCGTCATGCGTCCACAGTGCGGTCATGCTGCACATTCGCGTGCTACTTCGACATCGTCAAACGGCAACATACGCCCTGCGATCTCCTGACCCTGCTCATGACCCTTACCCGCAATCAGAACAATATCGTCAGGCTCAGCATGTTCGATTGCAAAGGCAATCGCATAACGCCGGTCGCCGATATCATTGGCGCCGGGAGCGCCAGCCATAATGTCTGCACGAATCAGACTTGGATCTTCGCTGCGCGGATTATCGTCAGTGACAATGGCGATATCTGAATCGGAGACCGCGATTGCGCCCATTTCGGGCCGTTTACCCTTGTCGCGGTCGCCGCCTGCACCAAATACTGTAATCAGCTTACCCCTTGTATGTGGTCGGAGCGCGGCAATCGCAGCTTTCAAGCCATCGGGCGTATGCGCGTAATCGACATAGACCGGCGCGCCTGACTTGGCAATCACAGCCCGCTCGAGCCGCCCCCTTACTGGCTGCAACCGCGCCATATGTCCTAGGACATCGTCCACCCTGCCGCCGCTTGCCATAACAATACCCGCTGCAACCAAGACGTTCGCCGCCTGATATTCGCCAATCAGAGGAAGCTTGACCTTGCTGACGTCGCCTTGAATGCGCAGTTCAAGCGTCTGGCCCAACTGCGCGGGCTGGCGCGACACAAGCTCTATGCCTTTACCTTTGTTGCCAACGGTTATCAGCCGCATCTCACGTTTCTTCACGCGGGCGATGGCGCGTTCGGACCATTCATCATCAGCCCAAATTACCGCCGTGCCATTCTCGTCCACTACTTCATCGAACAACCGCATCTTGGCTTCGAAATAGTCCTCCATAGTGCCGTGATAATCGAGATGGTCCCGGCTAAGATTGGTGAATGCGGCAACCGAAACGGGTGTGCCTTCACTGCGATATTGTGAAAGCCCGTGGCTCGACGCTTCAAATATTGCATGACTGACACCTTCGCGGGCAAGGCCCGACATGTTCGACAAAAAGGTAACGATGTCGGGCGTGGTCAAGCCAGTTTTGGTCTGATCAGACGCCGTTGTGATGCCCAGCGTACCAATGGAGGCGGCGTTATGCCCGGCCATTCGCCATAATTGTCGTGTCAGTTCTGCGGTCGATGTTTTACCGTTGGTGCCGGTAACTGCGGCAACATGACTGGGAAACGGCGCAAAAAACCGTGCCGCCAACCGGGCAAATGCCAGACGAGGATTAGGATCGGATAGATGAGCCGCGCCGACGACATCTGCTTCGCGGCGCGTCACGACGGCGATCGCACCCGCCTCAATAGCCGCCGCGATATAATCTTCGCCGTTGACGGCCGCGCCTTGAAATGCGCCGAAAATTGTTCCGGGCGCAATTTTACGGTGGTCAATGGCAAAACCGGTCACCATCTGGTCGGCAGCTGCACCGTCGATATCAGGCAGCAATTGTCCAAGGCGCATTATTGCTCCCCTTTGGCTTTCCACAATAGAGGCATCAGTTCAGAAACATCAACGTCGCGTTTCATATCGGGGATAATGCCCAACAGCGGGCCGATGCGTGTTACCGTTTTCTGGACGACCGGCGCAGCCGTGTAACCAGCTGTTCGCTGGAAACTGGATTCGGCAGTGCCTTTTGGTTCGTCCAGCATGGCAACCACTACATAGCGCGGATTATCCATGGGAAAAGCCGCAGCAAAGGTCGCGACCACCAGGTTTCGGCTATATCCACCTTTGCCAGGCTTTTCTGCCGACCCGGTCTTGCCGCCAACGCGGTAACCTTGGGCATCGGCCTTCCGGCCAGTGCCATCAACGACGATCATCCGCATTAACTGCCGCATCCGCGCACTGGTGGCTGCCGAAAACACGCGCTTGCCGGGAAGCTTGGCGTCAGCCTTGGTCTTGAACATCGTGGCTGGGCGGTAAATTCCGCCATTGACCATTGCAGCGTAGGCGCTGGCAAGATGCAGTGGCGTGACGGCAATGCCATGACCGTAGCCGACGGTCATGGTGGTAATCCGCCCCCATTTTTTGGGATAAATTGGCATCGCTTTTTCTGCGAGTTCGACATCAGGACGACCGTTGAAGTGCATCGTGCGCAGCATTGCGTCCAGTCGCGTCGCACCCAGATTGTCAGCTATCTGCGCGGTTACCACGTTAGAACTGTGGACCAGCGCCTCTGGCGTATTCAGCCAGCGGCCTGCCGGATGGGTATCGCGGATCTTGAACCCGCCAATCTCCAGCGGAGCTGTGGCATTATAACGGATCGACAAATCACGCACAGTCCCAGCGTCGAGCGCTGCTGCAACCGTAAGCGGCTTGAAAGTCGATCCCAGTTCGTAAACCCGGTTTGTGACATTATTCGTCTGGCGGGTAATCGGGTAACGACCGTCGATAATTGTCTGGCCGAGGTCGGGAATGTTGGCAAACACCGGACGGTTGGGATTGAACGATGGCAACGTCGCCATCGCAACCACCTCACCGGTTTGGACATCGAGGATGACGCCTGCGGCACCCTTTGCACCTGTGGCAACCATCCCGGAAGCCAGCTCGCTTTCCAGCGCTGCCTGAACGCGGACGTCGAGCGCGAGATTGAGTGGCTTGCCGCGCTTGGCTGGGTCGCGCAAGTGATCGTTCATCACCCGCTCCATGCCCATCGCACCTTTGCCGTCGCGGTTCACAAAACCAAGGACATGCGCTGCCATGTCATGCTGAGGATAAAGCCGCGTGGCCTCGCGCGGAAATTCAATGGCGATTTCGCCAAGGTCGTGCACACGGCGCACTTCCTCGGGCAACGCCCGTTTACGAAGATATCCGGCCTTATCGGCAGTCAGCTTCGCGTAGAATTCGGAATAGGGTGTGTCGGGGAAGATCGCCGCCAGTTGGGTCGCAAGATGCTTTTTGTCACCCAGCAGCTGGTCAGGCTGCACCCAAATCGCGTAGCCGTAAATACTGCGCGCAAGGGGCACGCCGTTGCGGTCCACGATATCGCCACGGTCGGGGACATATTCGGTCGTCGTCGCGCCAAATGCGCGGGTACTTTCGAACAGCGCCAGTGTCGCCAACCGACCGATGAGGAGCAAAATGAATAATCCGAACATAGCGACGAGGACCAGCAAGCGCCAAAATGCAGTGGCAGCAAACGGCGGTTGGCCAATCCCGCTCTTGCGCGTTGTGGTGCGCACCGCGAACACCGTCATTTACGTTTCCGCTCTCTATCAGACTTTTGGGAAATATCGCGCATCAGGTCATCGGACAGCAGTTTCTGGTCGATCCGGGCCAGGCGTTCGGTCCGTGTTTGCGGCGCGTTTGAATTATTGCTTTCAGTAATAGATGGCGGCGCGCGTCGCTCAGGCGTGGATGCGACCGATGTCGTTGAACCGGAATCGCTGTTGCGACCGATGCCAATCACCCCGGCTGGTGCAGCACCGTCATTGTCCGATGCCGCGATCATGACCGGCTTGTTGACCGCTATGTCGCCGCTAAGTCCCGCCAAAGCCGCCTCGCCGTTGACAAATTGTTGCGCTGTCGGAGGCTGGTAACCATACAGCAGATCATTCCATTCTTCGAGTTGCTGCATACTGGCGCGGGTGCGCAGTTCGGCCTGCAAAAAACTGATTTCGCGTTTCGTCTCGAGAATGTTGCGATCAACCCGCACCAGATCGCTGTGCAACGCGGCAACATTGAGCGAAAGCGGATAGAGCAGGATCGCGACCAAAAATACAAGCGCCAGCCAGCCAAGATTCTTCAAGCGTTTCAAAGCGAGGCTCATGCTGCCATATCTCCTTGCCGCCACGCCGTTGCGGAGGTGCGGGTGGCCGAACGCAATGTCGCAGACCGTGCACGCGGGTTACGCCCGATTTCGTCGTTGGACGGGCGGATCGCTTTGTCTGCCTTGTCAAATGTTGGAGCTGGACCTTGGTCAGCAACCGTCGGTACATGACGTGAACCAGACCCCTCACTGCCACTGCGCCGCCGCAGGAACTGCTTGACGATCCGGTCTTCGAGGCTGTGGAAGGTGACCACCGCCAATCGTCCGCCGGGCTTCAACAGCCGCTCCGCTGCTTCCAACCCGCCAGTCAGTTCATCGAGTTCACGGTTGATGTGTATGCGGATCGCTTGGAACGTACGCGTTGCCGGATCCTTTGGTGCACCCGGTTTATGACCGACGGCGCGGCGCACTACGCTAGCCAACTCTGCCGTTGTCGTTATCGGTCTTGCGCTGACAATCGAGCGCGCGATCCGGCGCGACCGGTGCTCTTCAGCGTAGCGATAGATTATATCGGCGATTTCGGCTTCGTCTGCCTCATTGACGAAATCTGCGGCGGTCATGCCGTCCTGTCCCATCCGCATGTCGAGCGGGCCGTCTTTTTGGAACGAAAAGCCGCGTTCAGCGCGATCAAGTTGCATCGACGATACCCCGATATCGAGGACAACGCCGTCTACCAGTTGGATGCCGTCGGCAATCAACACAGTGTCCATGTCAGAAAAGCAGGCGGAGTAGAGGCGTAAAACGCCCTTACTCTCGCCTGCAAGTGCAGCACCTTCTGATAGGGCATCGGGATCGCGGTCGAACGCGTAAACGCGCGCGCCGCCAGCCAGTATCGCTTGGCTGTATCCCCCTGCCCCAAAGGTGCCGTCCACGATCTCCGCGCCAGGGGTGATGGCCAGAGAGTGAATTACTTGATCCAATAAAACTGGAATATGGTGGGGCTGCGCGATCATTTGCCGCGCTTCCCTGACTCGTGGAGCCAATAGTTTAGCTCATCTTTGACGGCGTCAAACTGCGTCGGCGCGTCATTCAAGAACACATCGGGATTCCACAGCAAGAAATGCGTCGTCGCGCCGAAGAAAAAAGCGCGGTCGTCGATCTTACCAAAATGTTTGAGCATCGGCGACAATACAAACCGGCCGCTCGCTTCGAACGCCGTTTCGAATATGGATGATGCGGAAATGCCCGCAAGTTCACGGTCAAACTGATCGCCGCGCGTGACCGCACTTTGCCACTGCGTTTCGATATCCGCACGCAGTTTCATCCGCTCGGCACCGCCGAAGCCGACAAGACATGGCAGCGAACTATGGCGGGCAATGCAAACCGAATTCGCTCCGCTCGATTGCTGGACGCTGTCGCGCAGTTCGGCGGGGATGGTCGTGCGGCCTTTGGCATCGACACCCGACACCCCTGAGCCTGCATAGACAACCAACGCTGACACCGACTAACCCACCCTCCTCAAAAGGGCGCAGAATTCCATTCACATAAGCGCCTGACTTATGTTCGGGCGCGATTGCGGCCGGGAAACAGAAAACCACCCCTTGAAGGCTCTTGCTTATCAAGGGATTTCATGGATGAAAAGGGGGATTTTGTGGACATCAATGTCCGATATTAACCATATATCTGATTATAAACGATAAATAATCTTTATTATATGATATATACCCGGCGTAACGAAGCTGTTGCTCGTTCAAATGCCGCAAAACCCGGCGATTTTCGCGAATCACTCATCATTGTCCCATAATATCCCCAGACGGGGTGCCTGTGAGTAGCCTGCGCAACAGCTTCTCGATCCAGACCATATTACCGGCCTCGTCGGAACCGGTCAGCATCCGTGCGCCGCGGCCTTGCCAATAAGGCGTGTCGAGAAGATCGGCGTCGGCGACAAGCAACGCCCTGCCCTTACCGACTGCGCAATCAGCATAAAATCCGTCAGCCGCAATCTTGCACTGAGATAGCGCAACCCCGGCTTTGGCACGCCATTCGCCCGGCGTCAGCGTCCGGATAGTGAGCCCGTCGATCTGGCGACCCGAAATTTGTTCGGCCTTGTTGATCGGCAAAACCAGTTCGACCCCCCAATGACTAAATAATGGTGATAGCATCGACGTAAACAGTGGGCGTCGTTTGTCGCCGAGCGGATAGAGGCTGCCCCATTGCAGCGCCGGGTCGGCGAGCAACAACAGCCTTCCGCCCCGCCGCACCCACGCATCAAG
>JANLRW010000097.1:0-3849 GCA_031361925.1 Sphingomonadales bacterium | reverse complement strand
GAGGTTTTCGAATGCCTGACGACGTTCTGTCAAAAAGCCAAGTTCGATTGCCGTTAAAGCAAATTCGTCACCTAGCTCCGGATAACCACGGCCCAGCTCCTTGGCGACGCGGTTGAACGCGGTATCAACTGTCAAGCCTGCTTCGGCGCAAATTACCAGAAGATCGAGGGCATCTGGTAGGCCTTTGCGAATAGCCTCGGTGCGCTTGCCGACCAAGTTATTCACATACATGTCAGCCGCTTTGTAACCAAATATCAGCAACGCGGCAAATACTGCAAAACGCTTCATCGGGGTCCATTCGGCTAATCCACCAAAGCCATAAAGCCAGATTGCCGCACTGCCACCGATCAGTATCGGTAGCACCAAGCGGCTGAAGATCACAATCACCGCAAGCTCTTTGCGCCGGATACCGGCTTGGGCCAAGCGTTGTTGCGCCACTTTAATCTGATCATCTTGGAGAACGCGAAGCGACGACAGCACTTGACGCATTTTATCAGTTGTTTCGGTTTTTCGAACGAGTTTTGCACGCTTTTTCGCGGTTGTTGCGGTGATACCTGCTTTCAGTTGTTCGCGACGTTCGTTCAACGCCTTGACGCGTTTTGCCATTGGATCGCGGACGGTCACGGCTGCGTAGATTGCCAGAATTACCGCTGATGCCGCCACGGCAGCGAGCAATGTCGCGACCATGAAAACATCGACGCCCATCAGTTGAGGTCCGCCTGGAGTTGTCATTATGCTTGCCCCGTCCTCAACTTAAATTTCAAAACTGACCATTTTGGCCATGATGAACACACCAAGGCTCATCCATACGGCTCCGACGATACCCGCGATGATCAGGCGCGGTTCGTAGAAGAACCCTGCGAGATACTGCGGATTTACGGTCCAAACCATGCCGAACACGAAGAACGGCAACGACCCCACGATGTACGCCGATGCTTTCGATTCCGATGACATCGCCCTGATTTTGAGCTTCATCTGCGACCGCTTGCGTAACACTTCGGCAAGGTTAGCCAGTGTTTCAGCCAGGTTGCCGCCAGTTTCGCGCTGGATTGCCAACGTAATAACGAAGAACTGGAATTCTGCGGTGCCCAAGCGGTCGGCAGTATCTTGGAGCGCATCCTCCATGGTTTTGCCGATACGGATTTTTTCCGTCACCATCTTGAATTCTATGCCGACGGGGCCGGGTATTTCCTTGGCGACCACATTCAATGTCTCGCCGACTGGCAGCCCGGATTTTAAGCCACGGACGAGCAGCTCGATTGCATCGGGAAAGCTGGCAGTAAAATCCTTGATGCGTTTGCCGATGAGATACCCTACGACCATATGCGGCAGCCCAGCACCAATGAGCAGTCCGGTGCTGAGCGCAAGATAGAGTGGTGCCCCTTTTAACCACAGCAACGCGATGATCGTAAATGCCAGTGCGCCCGAAGCATAGAGATACTGCTTCAAGGTCCATTTCTTGCCGGTTTGCGCCAAACGAAGCCGCAGCTTATCGGCGCGGCTAATCTGTTCACCGTTCGAAAAAATCAGCGGGCGGCGGGCAGCGACGGCCTTGCGCATCTGCTGTTCGACCCGCGCGTCGGTGCTATCCGAATGGCGGACCTTTATTGCGGTAATCCGGCGAGCTGTCAGCTTGCCGATGTTCGGTCCCATGAAGGCGAGCGCGAACAATACCACAATGAGTATGGAGCCGGCGGCAATGATTAGGTTTTCCATCGTTTTTGCTCTGCTTGTATAATTGCGTCCAAAGGGATCAGCGGCTTGCCATTTCTTACCCAATAATGATTATTTTTTGGCCAAGAGCGACTTGAAGCCCCCAAGCATAGATTTTTTTGCTTTGCTTGGTTCCGCTGCGTCATCAACTGCCTCGGCAGCTGTGCCTTGAATCATCTCGGCTAACGTGGCCAAGCCAGCTGATACCTTGCTTCCCCGCACGGCTTCAACAACTGGCTGACCAAGTTTGGCTGCTTGCGCCAATGCCTTGGCATCAATTGGCAACATCAGATCGACCTTGCGTTCGATGGTGCTCTCAAAATCCTTGCGGGTAATTTCGACAGACGTCGATTGCATTTTATTACCAACAATCAGTGTTTTGCAATGTGGTGCGCTTTGTTTCAGCCAAGCGAGGACACGAATGGCGTCGCGCGCCGACGCCAAAGTCATTTCTGTGACGATAACCGCAACGTTTACGTCATGAACCAAATGCGGATAAGCGATCAACATCGCGCGTGGCATATCAATGACGGTGCTTTCAAACGCCGCGCGGAACTCTTCCTGCAATTGGAAAAATGCCGCACCATCGGTCAAAACAGGGCTGCTCATCGGCGCTTCGGCCGACAGGATTGATAGCTTTTCGTTGGCCTTAATCATCGCCCGTTCGATAAACAGGCCGTCAATGCGGCTCGGGTTATCGATGGCGTCGGTCAAGCCGCGCCCCGGTTCAAGGTCCATAGCCAATGCTGCGGTGCCGAAATGGACGTCAAGATCCAAGAAGCCGGTCGGTTGGCCGTTCTTCTCCGAAAATATCCATGCAAGCGATGCTGCAACGGTGGACGCGCCGCATCCGCCGCGTGTGCCGATGATCGCGGTCGAGATATGCGGCCGGTCGGCTGAATGATCTTCATGCTTTGGCGCGTTGAGGATCGTTTGTGCATTGGTAAACGAATCGCGTAGCGCATCCGGACTCAACGGTTTTAGCAGATAATCCTGCAACCCTGACATTAACAGGTCGCGGTACAACCGAACGTCGTTGACTTGACCAACCGCGATCACAATCGTGCCGGGTTCGCATACTTCAGCGAGGCTGTTTATGTCGTTAATCGGGTCACCCGATTCGGATAAATCAACGAGCAGGATTTGCGGGCTGGCGGAAACGGACAATGACTGGACCGCGTTGCGCAAGCCGCCCTTGTATGCTTTTTCCTGACTCCAGCCCATTTCTTCGCAAACGCCGCGAATGACGTCGAGCGTCATATCGTCGCAGACATAGGCGTTAATGGGGTCGCGATTTCCAGCGACGGCAGATTTCCATGGAGCGTTCATTAGTTGCCTCCCGTTTTCGAACGGTAGGTGCCTACCGCATTTTTCCCGCTGTTTCTGTCCAGCCGTTTATTTTCACGACCGCGAACCAGGTCTTCCGGATCAGCGATCATCGCTGCCAAGTTGCTGTTGGTTGAGCAGCCATAATTGCTATGGTTCCGGCTGTCGTAGTTGCGATCCGATGTGGTGCTCCAATCGGGGCACGATGGAACCGACGCCAAGGAACGAGTAACGACAACGCGCACCGTTCCAGGGGCAACAGGTCCGGCGGTGACTGGCGCGGTACCGTCTACCAATAAACCATAATTACCGACTAGGTCCGTAACGGTTTGACTGACTGCCGGTGCTGAATAGCCGTCGCCAAAATCAATGGCGACACGGTCGCCGTAACGCAGCTGCATGGCATCGAACCATTCCGACATACGCTGTGTTTCGGAAGGTGAAACGTCGCCGTCGTTGGTGTTGATGTCGATCGCGTAGTTGGTGCGTTCGATCACCGGCTGGTGCACCGAATACATCGAAGTGTTGGCCCCGGTCGTGTTGCATGCCGACAGTGCGAGGCCTGTAACTGCAATAATCAGGAAGTTGGTCTTGGTCATGTCATATCTCCTGAACTGGGGTTCAATCGTTGAAGCTAAAGCCAGGCGCGGCGGACTTTGTCGGTGTGCCGTTTTTCTTCGCCAAGGCCGGTGCCGACTGGCTAACCGAACCCATTTCCGGGCCGGTTGGCGCATCGGGTGCGACCTTTGGCATTGGTCGTTCGGACTCGCCCTTGTTGGTGGTGACCGTGCCCAATATTGCGCGCTCAAG
>JANLRW010000094.1:0-2748 GCA_031361925.1 Sphingomonadales bacterium | reverse complement strand
GAAATTCGCCCATCCCGCCGACGCACGCAACGCCGGTTACCGTCGGATTGGTGACGAGCATGTGCGGATTGATCTCGCCGAACGGGTAATCAAAAAGGCGCATGAAGCCCGGGGGCAAGCCAATCTGTTCGGTATGGATCTTGCATTTGCTACGTCGCTTGGGATCAGCGACGCAGGCTTGAAGGCGCTGATGCGTGATGCCGGGTTTCGTCCTGCAGATGCACCTGCTAAGACAACCGAGACGCAGGATGGAGAAACTGAAGCGACAGCGGACCCGGTAGAGAACGATATCGTAGAACCGGAAGCTGAAGTGCCATCGGAAAATCTGACCGCGCCTGTCGATACGGCCGCAGCACAACCCGTCATTTTGACCCATTGGCGATGGGTCGGGCTGCCAAAGCCGCGCCCACCTGAGCAGAATCAGCGACGCACGCCAGGAGCCAGAACGTTATCCGGCGCTCCAAAAAGTAACAGCAAAGCTGATCGCGCGCCGCTACCATCCAAACCTGCTTCGCCGCCGTCGGCGCTTGCGCTGCAACTCGCTGCGCTCAAAGGCCTCAAGCTCTAGGCATCATGGCTGAACCCAGCTTGCGCATTGATAAGCTATTGTTCCGCCTGAGGCTGGCGAAAAGCCGGACTTCGGCGCAGGGTTGGGCCGAGGCAGGGCATATTCGGGTCAACGGTATACGCGTTCAAAAAGGAAGTGCCGCCGTTCATGTGGGCGATATCATTACCATGCCCAAAGGTGAAGGTGCGCTTGCCGTGAAGATATTGGCGTTGCCGAACCGGCGTGGTCCGTCAAGCGAGGCGCAGGCCTGCTATCAACCCCTTCAATAAAAATGTTCACGCTCCGACATTACGCCGTTGACTTAATTGTATGACTGACAATAGGCAGGGGAACGGGAAGGCCGCATTTCTGGCCTGCGCAATAGGAGAGCCTCGCCCATGACCTATGTGGTTACTGACGCCTGCATTAAGTGCAAATATATGGACTGTGTCGAAGTGTGCCCGGTCGATTGCTTTTATGAAGGCGACAATATGCTGGTCATCAACCCCAGCGAGTGCATTGACTGCGGCGTGTGCGAACCCGAATGTCCGGCAGAAGCGATTTTGCCGGACACCGAAAGCGGGCTCGAACAATGGTTGGAACTCAACGCGACCTACAGCGCTGAATGGCCCAACATTACGTCAAGCCGCGAACCGCCCGCTGATGCCGACGAGCATAAGGGCGAAGAAGGCAAGTTCGAAAAATATTTCAGCGCAGACCCCGGCGAAGGCGATTGATTGCTTCGCGTCATTGTGGCGTTTTCTTGGCTGCTTTGACGCTGTTGATAATCGGGGCTCCGGTAGCCGCAAAAAAGCCGGTGGCAGCTGATGAGGCAATCGTTCGTTCTATTATTCAGCAAGTCTATGCCGGTTATTCGCGCGTCGAACCCGATAGCCCGGAATTTGCCACCGAAGGCTATGAACCACCCTATTCGGCCTCGCTGGACGCCTTGAAACAAAAATGGATGCCGGTGGGCAGCGGTGGCGAGTTGGTGGAGATGAACGGTTTTGACTGGTACTGCCAATGCCAGGATTACAGCGCAAAAGTGGCCCGGATCACTGCGCAAAAATATGAAGTGAAATCAAAAGACAGGATTGAAGCAAAGATCCATTTTGCCCCAGGCGGCGGCAAGGGCACGCCGCTCATATTCTATTTCATTCGTGAAAATGGGGCGTGGGTGATGGATGATCTGCGCTTTGACGGCGGGAACACTCTGCGCAAAGGGTTGCAGGACGATATCGACAGTGCCGAGCCAGCCGGGACTATTTAGCGCGCCGCGCTTTTAGCCAGTTTTTATGTGTGCTTTCGACTTCGCGTAATGAAGCGAACACCGATTGGGCGACATTCGGGCGTCCGGTTTTGCCTAGCGCGTAAAGCTGCGCATAATACCAATATTGCACCGCGAAACTGTCTATGCTGCGCAGCAATTTGATCTTGCGCAGCGCCGATAACCAGTCGGGGAACAGCTTTAATTGCATTTCCATTTTCGGCAGTATCGCCATTCCGCCGAGCAAGCGTTTTGGTGCGTCGGTCAGGGTGCAAAGCGGGCGCGCCAGCCCGATCACGTCGGCGGCACCCGATTTTATCGCCTGTTCCATCGCAGATTTGCTGCGAAAACCACCTGTGACCATTAGTGGAACCGACAACTCGGCCTTCATCGCCTTGGCAAAATCCACAAAATACGCCTCGCGCGCTAGCGTGGTTTCAGCAACGGATTGTGGCTCTTCGGCTTCGAGCCCTTCGATACCGAGCAGCTTGGGCTGCTCATAGGTGCCGCCTGAAATTTCGATCAGATCAACGCCCGCATCCTGCAACCAGCGCGCCACCTGCAAGCTATCTTCAAAAGCAAAGCCACCACGCTGGAAATCGGCGCTGTTCAGTTTGACCGCGATTGGAAAGTCCACACCGACCAGTTGGCGCACGGTGTTGACGGTGAACAGCAGGAAGCGTGCGCGATTCTCAGGCGTGCCGCCCCAGCGGTCAGGGCGTCTATTTGATCGCGGACTGAGGAATTGCGAAATGAGATAACCGTGCGCCGCGTGGATCTGAACGCCGGTAAAGCCGCAGTCCTGACATATCCGCGCCGCCTGACCAAAACGTCCGATCAGGTTCAGGATTTCCTCTTCGGTGAGCGCGACAGGCATCCCGAACTGCCCGCCGGGTAGGCCTAGCTTGACCGCTGATGGCGCTTTCGGACGCGG
>JANLRW010000028.1:0-7949 GCA_031361925.1 Sphingomonadales bacterium | reverse complement strand
TTGGTCTTCGACGATATCGGGAAGCGAACCGACGACGATGAGGTTTTTCGGGGCATCAGCCGCCAACGCGGGCATTACCGGAACCAGCGAGGCCAGACAGGCATCCTCACCCTCGGTGAAGGTCGTCTCGATCCCGCTGCCAGAATAATTGAGTATCCGAACCTGCGGCGCATGTTTCGCGCCAAGCCGCTGCGCCGCCTTTGACAGATCAAGTTTAATGACCTCGGAAGGGCAGCTGCCTACCAAAAACAACGACTTGATCTCGGGCCGACGCGCCAGCAACTGGTCAACAATCCGGTCCAACTCTTCATTGGCATCGGCAAGCCCTGCCAGATCGCGCTCTTCCATGATCGCGGTGGCAAAGCGCGGCTCTGCAAAGATCATCACGCCCGCCGCCGATTGCAGCAGATGGGCGCAGGTGCGCGAACCGACGACAAGGAAGAAGGCATCCTGCATCTTGCGGTGCAGCCAGATGATGCCGGTCAGCCCGCAGAACACTTCGCGCTGGCCACGCTGCCGCAACACCGGTGCGCAATCACCTGCCTGAACCGGCGCAAGGGCAATCGGCGCGTTCATGCTGGCACCGCCAGACTCGACGGCATCTGCAAGCGCGCCATCCGCAATTTGTACAGGAACTGAACTGCATTGATGATGTAAGCGGCATAGCCTGCAAGCGCGACATACATCCGGTCCTGCGGCGTGCCCAAATTGCTGAACAGCATCACCAGATAGCCGGTGTGCAAAGCGAGCACGAGCATGCTGAATACATCTTCCCAGAAGAAAGCCTTGGCGAACAACCATTCGTCAAACACCGCTTTTTCCCAGATCGAACCGGTAATCATGATCGCGTAAAGCGCCCCAGTTTTCACAACCACCGATGCCTCAGCCGCCGCCTGGCCTTCGCCGGTTTGCAAAAAACGGATCACCAGAAAAAGACTGACCCCGAAAATCAGGAACTGGACGGGAGCCAATATTCCCTGAGCCAGCGTCCATGGCGACTCGTCACGGCGTTTGCGCTGGGTTTCGGTATAGAGCGCCACTGGCACCGTGAAAGCCGCCTGAACGACGGGTTTGGCGAATTCCTCTTCCGACTCAATATGTCTGCTTAAGGACAGATCACATGCTCCCTCTCTGATATCAGGCAAATTAAGGGGCAAATGAACAAAGTGTCAAGTTTTTTAGACGTCTAAAAATTTTGACACAAATGGGTTTGCAACGCCAAAAAAATTGAGATACGTTACGACTCACGCAAGGTGTAAGGCATCCGCACGGCCGACGTTATGACACGCCGACCAGACTACTGAGGGGAGTCTGAATATGGCCACTGCTTTTGGAATTTCCGGGCTAAAGTCCAGGTTTGACGATTGGCGCGGTATCCGAAAAAACACAGGCTCACTAGATTATGACGGACGTGATTCCGGGATAAAGATGTTCCAGGATATCGGAGGCGGCGATGAAGATAGTGACCTGTCGCGCCTGCTCGAAAATCTGGTCATTCCTAAGCTGATTGCAAACCGCGACAACCGGGGTGGCTTCCTCGATTTGAACACCTTGTCGAACGCCGCAAATTCGAACACCGCCCGCGCAATTACCGACACGGATGTCGAAGAATTCACTAGGCTTTCGATCGACGGTGAAGCGCATGTGCTGCTCGATTTTGTCGACCATTGCCTCGAAACGGGAAGCTCGGTCGAAACCATTTATGTCGAACTTCTGGCACCCGCCGCGCGCCGTTTGGGCGAATATTGGGAAGAGGACAGTCAGGACTTTGTCGGGGTCACGATGGGGCTTTGGCGTATTCAAGAAATCCTGCGCGAACTGACGCTCCGCATCCCCCCAAAATCCCGCCACGGCCACGGTCAGCGCTCGGCCCTGTTCTCGCCGATGCCGGGTGAGCAACATAGCTTTGGCACCCTGATGATCGGCGAATGTTTCCAGCGCGCCGGTTGGGAAACCGATATCCTTATCGAACCCAGCCAATCCGAGCTGAACGGCAAGCTGGCCAAGCGGCACTATGACCTGATTGGATTGACCGTTAGCTGTGACTGTTCTACGGGGTCGCTCGGCAGAATCGTTAAAACGATCAAGGCCGTATCGAGCAACCCGGATATCCGTATCATGATCGGCGGGCGTGTAATCAACGAACAACCCGGACTGGTTGATGAATGCGGTGCAGATGCGACGGCAATAGATGCCCCGTCTGCTGTCGCACTTGCCGACCTTATGGTTCCGGTAAAAGCGGAATGTTTTGAAAATCTATCGTAGGATTAGCCCTGTATAATGAACGTGCATTCGATCAGTGGCGACCAGATCCCTTTTAGCGACCCCGACGTCATGTTCGGCGGTTTCACCAAAGAGGATATCATCAACCTTGCGTATTGCGCAGGCGACTTCATGCTGGCCATCGACGAGCATATGGTCATCCGCGATATTGCGGTTAATGTCAGCGACCATAGCTTTGCAAATCAATGGATTGGCCAAAAATGGACCGATACCGTTACGGTCGAAAGCAAGCCGAAAATCGAACAGCTGCTTGACCCGGCGCATCCTTCAAAAAATATCTGGCGGCAGGTAAACCACTTGCATGACGGCGATGATGTGCCGGTCAATTATAAGGTTATCAAACCCGAAAACAGCGGCTGGCGGATTGCGGTGGGCCGCGACCTGAGATCGGTTTCGGGGCTGCAGCAACGGTTGCTGAAAACCCAGCAGTCGATGGAACGCGACTATCTCCATCTGCGCCAAACCGAGACTCGTTACCGGTTACTGTTCGACAATATTTCCTATCCCGTGTTGATCGCCGATGCCGACAGCTACCAGATCCAGCAAGCCAATCGCGCCTGCCATGCCTTGATGGATGCCGCACCGGGTTCATTGGAGGGCAAAGGCTTGCTGGCACTTGTCGAGGCTCGTTTCCGCGATGACGTGATCGCTTATATTGGTGCAGCTACCGTCAACAGTTCGGCCTCTCCGGTTAGCGTTCGGCTGATCGGCCGGACCGGCTATGTCAAGATTGCGGCATCGGCATTCCGGCAATCGGGCAAGCAATATTGGTTGATTAATATCGACGACGGCCTGCACGAGGTGCCGAGCAAGCAGTCGGATCAATATGTCCTCGACGTGGTCGAGCGGATGCCCGATGCTTTCGTCCTCGCCGATGAAAAGCAGTCGATCATCGTGGCCAATCGCGCCTTTGCCGACCTTGTTCAGGCCGGTTCGGTCGAACAGCTTTTGGGTGTCACGCTCAACCGCTTCATCGGTCGTCCCGATGTCGATTTGGGCTTGCTCAAAAAGCAGCTGAAGGACCATCAGAATGTCCGCAACTTCAGCTCGATCGTCAACGATCTGAACGGTGGTCAGGAGCCGGTGGAAATCTCCGCAATCATGATCGAGCGCGAACAACCATTGTTCGGATATTCGGTCCGTAGCATCGGCCGTCGCGAACGCGATCTGGCGCAATCTGGCACCGATTTCCCGCGCTCGGTCGAACAATTGACCGAGCTTGTCGGACGCAAAAAACTCAAAGAAATCGTCCGCGAAAGTACCGACCTGATCGAGCGTATGTGTATCGAGGCGGCCTTGGTTCACACGTCGGACAATCGAGCATCGGCAGCGGAAATTCTGGGGCTGAGCCGTCAGAGCTTATACTCGAAATTGCACCGTCACGGGCTTGGAAATCTGTCCGATAAAGACTGAATTTCGCTTTATTGCAGCACTGATGAAATGGACATATTTATTGTCCAAATAATTTGACAGTGTGCGCCAACGGGCATAGCTTCAAGCCATGTCGGAATCGGCGCTTTCTCAACAAATTTCTCGCTTTCCGGCGGTGTCGGACGTTGTCGAACTGACCAAGCCGGTGACATGGTTCCCGCCAATGTGGGCATTTATGTGCGGCGTGGTCTCGTCGGGCATGTCGATCACCGATAACTGGCTGTTTCTGATTGCTGGAATTGCCCTGACCGGCCCCATTGTGTGCGGCACAAGTCAGGTCATCAATGATTATTGCGACCGGCATGTCGATGCCATCAACGAACCGAACCGCCCGATCCCGTCGGGGCGGATTGCGTCGCGGTGGGCGGTCTTGATCGCGCTATCCGGTTCGGCGCTGTCGCTGGCGGTCGGGGCTGCGCTCGGACCGTGGGTGCTCCTCGCCACCTGCGTCGCGCTGTTTTGTGGCTGGGCATATAGTTCGCCACCTTTTCGCTTCAAACGCAGCGGTTGGCTGGGGCCGCTGGTCTGCGCGCTCAGCTATGAAGGCCTGTCATGGTTTACCGGCGCGAGTGTGATGCTCGGCGGTTTGCCGTCCGGAATAACGCTCACGGTCCTGCTGCTCTACAGCCTCGGTGCGCACGGGATCATGACGCTCAACGATTTCAAAGCATTAGAGGGCGACCGCGCCACTGGCCTTCGCTCGCTGCCGGTTACGATGGGCGTCCGGCCCGCTGCGCTGTTTGCCTGTTTTGTCATGGCCACCGCGCAAGTCGCCGTGATAGCGATCTTGGCATGGCAAAGCCTTACGCTCTCGGCAGCGATTGTCGGCGTATTCCTCATCATCCAGATCGCGTTGATGATCCGCTTGGTAAGCAATCCGGCGAAGTTTGCGCCTTGGTATAATGCAACCGGCATATCGCTTTATGTGTTTGGAATGTTGGCAGCGGCGTTGGGCCTTGGGGGATATATATGACCGCGCAAACCGGAAAGTCCGTTGGCATCGGCTGGTTCGGTATCGTCCGGCTTGGCACGGTGCAGGCCGCGATCGGGGCAATGGTGATGCTGGCGACATCGCTGCTCAACCGCGTGATGGTGGTCGAATATAGCCTTGCCGCGGCCATCCCGGCGGGGCTTGTCGCATGGCATTATGCTGTCCAGTTGAGCCGCCCGTTATGGGGGCACCGTTCGGACCAGTCGCGGCGGCGTTCGTCGTGGATTATCGGCGGAATGGGCGTGCTGGCGCTCGGGACCATGCTGTCGGTCGACGCGACCGTGATGATGTCGGGCACTGGCATTTTTCCCTTCATTCTGGCGTTGACCGGTTTCACGCTCATCGGCCTCGGGGTTGGTATGTCGGGCACCGCACTTTTGGCGTTGCTTGCGTCGCGCGTTGCTACCGAGCGCAAACCGGCGGCAGCGGCGATCAGCTGGACGATGATGGTGGCGGGCATCGTCATCGCGGCGGGTGTATCGGGATCGTATCTCGATCCGTTCAGCGAGGCGCGGCTTGCCATTGTTTGCAGCCTCGTCGTGCTGGCCGCTTTCTGTCTGGCGATGCTCGCGCTTCGCGGTCTCGAAAACGGCAGCCTGCCCGTCGCCTCTCAACAGGCCAGCGAACAACGCAGTCTAACCAACGCGCTAACAGAAATCTGGCGCGATGCGCAGGCCCGGCGCTTCACCTATTTCGTCTTCATCTCGATGTTGGCCTATTCGATGCAGGATCTGATCCTTGAACCCTTTGCCGGTCTTGTTTTCAACATGACCCCAGGCGAATCGACGAAGTTGTCCGGCGTCCAGCATAGTGGGATCCTGATCGGGATGCTGCTCTCGGGCGCGGGCGGTAGCCTGTATGCCAGACGCTTTGGGCAAAATCTGAAACTATGGATCATGCTTGGCTGTTTCGGCTCGGCGATCATGCTGGCCGGACTGTCGGTGGCGGCAACGGTCGGACCGGCATGGCCGCTCAAGGCCAATATTTTCGGGCTCGGCGTTGCCAACGGGGTGTTCGCGGTGGCCGCCGTCGGAGCGATGCTGGGGCTGGCGAGCGACGGTGAAAACGCAGGCGAAGGGGCAAGGCTCGGCATATGGGGGGCGTCGCAGGCGATCGCGTTCGGCGCTGGCGGGTTAATCGGTGCGGTCATTGTCGACCAACTCCGAAGCCGGATGGGACAGGACGGTATCGCCTTCCAAACCGTATTCGCGGTCGAGGCGGTGATGTTCGTCCTTGCCGCCGTGGTCGCGACCGGCACCAGCCTGACACGACCTGAACATATCAGAAAGGCAATCCAAGCATGACACAGCAAACTGACTTTGACGTTATCGTCGTCGGCGGCGGTCCGTCGGGAGCGACCGCCGCACATGATCTGGCCCGCGCCGGGCACAAGGTCATGCTGCTCGACAAGGCCGGCCGGATCAAGCCGTGCGGCGGGGCGGTGCCACCGCGCCTGCTCAAGGACTTCGACATCCCGCAGTCATTGCTGGTCGCGCACGCCAAATCGGCGCGCATTATCGCGCCGTCGAACAAGAAGGTTATCATGCCGGTCGGCGATGGTTATGTCGGTATGGTCGACCGCGATACATTCGACGAATGGCTCCGCAACCGCGCCGCCGATGCAGGGGCAACGCGCGTGACGGGAAAATGCGAAGCGGTCGACGATAGTGCCGAAATCGTGACATTATCATTCAAGTCGGACCGGTCATCCGATGTGCAGACGGTGACCGCCCGCGCGGTGATTGGTGCCGACGGCGCGCGTTCCAGCGTGGCGAAGCAATGCCTGCCAAATGCCGAGCGCGTCCCTTGCGTTTTCGCCTATCACGAAGTCGTCGAAGTCCCTGACGAGTACACGGCGGATTACGAAGAAACACGCTGCGACGTGTATTATCAAGGGCATCTGTCACCCGATTTCTACGCCTGGATTTTTCCACATGGCAAGACCGCAAGCATCGGCCTTGGCAGTGCGGACAAGGGTTTTCCCTTGCGCGAAACGACGCGGTTGATGCGCGAGCAAACCGGGCTGGCGGGCTGGAAAACCATCCGCAAAGAGGGCGCACCGATCCCGTTAAAGCCGCTCAAGCGCTGGGACAATGGCCGCAATGTTGTGGTCGCGGGCGACGCGGCGGGCGTGGTCGCGCCGTCATCGGGCGAGGGCATCTATTATGCGATGACCGCAGGGCGCAACAGCGCCGGTGCGGTTGCCGCATTTCTCAAATCCGGCGATGCCAAGGCGCTTGGCCTTGCGCGAAAATCCTTCATGAAGGCGCATGGCCGCGTGTTCTGGATACTCGGAATGATGCAATATTTCTGGTACAAGAACGACAAGCGTCGTGAGCGTTTCGTCAAGATGTGCGAAGACCCCGATGTCCAGCGCTTGACATGGGAAGCCTATATGAACAAACAATTGGTCAAGAGCGATCCGATGGCGCACATCAGGATTTTCTTCAAGGATCTGGGCCATTTATTCGGGCTCAAAGCTATAGAGAGATAACGTCTCACATGACCAGAGCCGGAATGTTCCCGATTGTCATTGCGGCTTCATTGGCATTGGTAACTGCGGTCGTCGGCGGCAGCATTACCGTTCTGGACGACTGGTATTATTCGCTTCGCCAGCCCGGTTGGGCACCGCCCGATTATATGTTCGGTATCATCTGGACCGCGATTTTCGCGCTGATCGCGGTTGCCGGCGTGCTGGCATGGGAGAAGGCACGAACACGGCGTGAGGTCGAGCTGATCTGCGGCCTGTTTGCGCTGAACGGATTTTTAAATCTTGGCTGGAGCTTTCTGTTTTTCCGGATGGAACGGCCCGATCTCGCTTTTTATGAACTGATCGCGTTATGGCTTTCGATCCTGATCCTGATCGTCATTTGTGGCCGCTTTTCAAAATGGGCGGCGTGGCTGTTGGTCCCCTATCTGGTCTGGGTGACAACCGCCGGGGTCCTCAATTATCAAGTGGTGCAGCTCAACGGCCCATTTGGCTGATGGACGCGTTTTTCACCAGCGGCCACGCAGTTGATGTTGTGCTGGCCGTTCTGCTGGTCGAGGCGCTTTGGCTCAAATTGCGTGGCAACCGCTGGGCTGACATCGCCCCTGCCCTGTTTCCTGCTATCTTGATGATGATCGCATTGCGCGCTGCGTTGACCGACATGGCCTGGCCATTTGTGTCGCTACCGCTGGCGCTGGCTTTTCCGGTCCATCTCTATGACCTGCGGCGACGAAAAATGTAAAAGCGCCGGAGAGA
>JANLRW010000450.1:0-1943 GCA_031361925.1 Sphingomonadales bacterium | reverse complement strand
GGAAATCGGCTATCCGGTGATGATGAAGGCCAGCGCGGGCGGGGGCGGCAAGGGGATGCGGCTGGCCTATTCCGAGGCCGACGTGCGCGAAGGGTTCGAGGCGACCAAGCGCGAGGGGCTGAATTCGTTCGGCGACGACCGCGTGTTTATCGAGAAATTCATCCTCAACCCGCGCCATATCGAAATCCAGATCTTGGGCGATCAGCACGGCAATATTCTGTATCTGAACGAACGCGAATGTTCGATCCAGCGGCGGCACCAAAAGGTTGTCGAGGAAGCCCCGTCGCCGTTCGTTACGCCCAAGATGCGCAAGGCGATGGGTGAACAATGCGTCGCCCTGTCGCGCGCGGTGGGCTATTATTCGGCAGGAACCGTCGAACTGATCGTGTCGGGTGCGGACCCCAGCGGCGAGAGCTTCTACTTCCTCGAAATGAACACGCGGTTGCAGGTCGAACATCCCGTCACCGAGTGCATCACTGGCATCGATCTGGTCGAACAGATGATCCGCGTTGCCGCTGGTGAGTGGCTGGCGATGACGCAGGACGACATTGGCATCGACGGTTGGGCGATCGAAAACCGCGTCTATGCCGAAGACCCTTACCGTGGATTCTTGCCCTCCACCGGTCGCCTGACTCGCTACCGCCCGCCGGTTGCAGGCTGGACCGAAGATGAGGACGCCAATGGCCGTCGCGGTGTCGATGGCATCCGTGTTGACGACGGCGTCTATGACGGAGGCGAAGTTTCGATGTTCTACGACCCAATGATCGCCAAGCTGATCACTTGGGGACCAACCCGCGACGAAGCCGCAGATCTGCAAATCGCTGCACTCGACCGCTTCGAAATCGAAGGCCTCGGCCACAATATCGATTTCGTCAGCGCCATCATGCAACATCCCCGTTTCCGCTCGGGCGAACTCACCACCGGTTTCATCGCCGAGGAATATCCCGACGGATTTCATGGCGCGGCATCGACGCCAGAACTCATCAAATCGCTCGCCGCCATCGCGGGTTTCGTCGCCACCGCCGAAGCCGACCGCGCGCGGCATGTTGATGGTCAGCTTGGCGACACGTTGGAACCGCCATCGCGCTGGCAGGTCAAAATCGGTGATGCGGTCCACGATATTGGAATGATCGACGGCGACATTCACGTCGACGGTGAGCTGTTCGATCTGTCGATGGAATATGACCCCGGCGACCGCCTGATCGAAGCAGAGGTTGACGACGAAGAACTCGCGGTCAAAATCATGCGCACCCGCATGGGCTTCAAACTGACGACACGCGGGGCAAGCCACACCGTCCGCGTCCTGCCCGGCCATATCGCGCATCTCGCGGGCCACATGATCGAGAAAATCCCGCCCGATCTCTCCAAATTCCTCATCTGCCCAATGCCCGGATTGCTAACCCAGCTTCACGTCGGCGAAGGCGACAAGGTCGAGGCGGGTCAACCGCTCGCGGTCGTCGAGGCGATGAAGATGGAAAACATCCTCCGCGCCGAAAAATCCGGAACGGTCAAAAGCGTCAACGCCAAACAGGGCGAAAGCCTCGCGGTCGATGCAATCATCTTGGAGATGGAATAAGCCATGACGCTGCCAGTCACCGCCTTCGTCGCAGCAATCTGCGCGCTCATGCTACTCGTCACCGCCATCGACACCGTGCGTCAGCGGATGCGCGCAAAGGCACCATTTGGCGATAATGCCGACCAGAAACTGATTAGCGCAAGCCGAAGTCACGGCAACCTCGCCGAACATGCGCCAATCGTGATCTTGCTGCTCGGCGTCCTCGAACTCAGCAATGCGCATCATATCACGCTGATGGCGGTCGGTGCGCTGTTTCTGCTCGGGCGGGTTGCGCATATCATCGGGCTTTATACGCCTGCCGAGCCCGGCAAAGCGCCGCTTGGACGCCAGATTGGCGTGATTGCGACATGGTTTACGCTGACGTTCA
>JANLRW010000345.1:0-4715 GCA_031361925.1 Sphingomonadales bacterium | reverse complement strand
TTCGCCGAATTCAGCCCCGCTCAGAAATAGATGTCGATATAATCAGTCAGTTCATCGCACCATTCAAACTCGCGCATTCGCCAATATTTGCGGTCTTGTGTGATGGCAAATTCACTGTCGTTTTCCTTGGTACATGACCGTCCGGCATCGGGTGTCCCGACAATCCGGATTTGCCCGCGCATGATGAAGCTGTTGCTGTCGATGCTCAGCACATCACCTTCGATCTCGAGCCGCCCCGTGCCGTCGGGCGTAGCCTGTGATCCGCTGAGATGAACCACAGAACCGCGTTGGCTGACCTCCAAGATTCCGCGCTTTTCCCAGCTAATCCATTGCAGCGATAATCCGGCATTACCGCGCAGCCGTTCGAGCGCGGCCTGGTCCCGGACTTCGGTGACACGCACGGGCGAAACCGGCGTGGGACCGGCGCGAAGGGGGGCAGCAGTGGCCGGTGGCGCCGCGCTGACAATATCCGGCGCGGTTGTCTGGCACGCGACCAGCAGGGCGATTAGCAGCAGCACGGTAAAGCGGCGCATAGACGAACTCCTTTGACCAAAAGCATAGTGTGTGCAGCGAAAGGTGCAACTGCTTGAGCTTTCTGAACAGCTGCGGCAAAGCGGGCGGCATGACGGCTCTTCATCCACGCCCTTTCATCCCGTTCATGGTCGCATGCGCTGGTATCGGCACATTCTCGTTGATGGATGCAGCGATGAAGGACCTGTCGATTGCGATGGGTGCGTATAATGCGGTGATCTGGCGCAATATGCTCGGGTCGCTGCTGATGGGCGTGTTGTTCGTCGCAACCCGTCAGCGTTGGCCAGAAATCGCTGTGCTAAAGCTGCATCTGTGGCGCAGTGTAATAGTTTCGGTGATGGCAGTCAGTTTCTTCTGGTCACTGACGGTATTGCCTTTGGCAGAGGCGATTGGGCTAAGCTTTATCGCACCGGTCATCGCACTCTATTTGGCGGCGGTCTTGCTGGGCGAGGTTATCGGCAAGGCGGCGATTCTGGCTTCGGTATCGGGGCTCGCGGGCGTTGTAATCATCATCGCCGGACGCGTGAGCGGAGGCTATACCATCGATCATCTTTGGGGCGCAGCCGCGGTGCTGTTTTCAGCTGTCGTTTTTGCCTATAACCTGATCCTCGCGCGGCGGCAGGCGCAGTTGGCCAAGCCGGTTGAAATCGCATTTTTTCAAAACCTGTTCGTGGCCGCAACATTAAGCTTGGCGGCTCCGTGGTTTTTGGCCCCCATGCCCGTCGATAAGGCCCCGATGCTCGGCGGTGCCGCCACATTGGCGATCCTTTCTTTGCTGCTGCTAAGCTGGGCTTACGCGCGTGCCGAAGCGCAGATACTAATCCCGGTCGAATACACGGCGTTTGTCTGGGCAGCGGTGTTCGGCTGGCTGTTCTTTGCAGAACCGGTGACATGGCCAGTGCTTGCGGGAACGGCGCTGATCGTGACCGGCAGCTTGATCGCCGCGCGCACCAAGCCTGTGGCCGTTAATCAAGTGGAAATAGCCACAGTTTAAGGCTTGCCCGATGGCATTGGCGGATCATCTGGAATCTCTGCTGCGTAAAGCGGGCGAGTGGCAGCACAGCCGCGTTGCGCGATCTGTGCTTGAAACCGCGCCCATTGCGCCGCGCGACGACGGGGTGGTGCTGTTTTCGATGATCGGGACACGGGTGGTTTTGCCTTATCTCGTTGCGATTAAATCGCTCCACCACCATCTGCAGCGTGGGCGAATTATGGTGTTGAATGACGGCACGCTAGATGATGCCGACCGCTCGGTGTTGGCGGCACATTGCGGTAATCTAGTGATTATCGAACCCGGCGACATTAAAACGGCACCTTGCCCGACCGGAAATTGCTGGGAACGATTGCTGTCGATCCTTGACCTGCGCACCGACGATTATGTTGTTCAACTCGATTCTGACACCGTAACGCTGGGTCCAGTCCCCGAAGTGGCAGCAGCGATTGATGCAAATCGCAGCTTCACCTTGGGCGGAGGCGTTGAGGACGCGCGACATGCGTTTATGGCAATTCCCGATATGGTCCGCAGCATCTATGCCGATGGTCCGGCGCGGGGCCATATCCAATCGTTGATCGAGGCGCAGTTGGGAAATATTCCAGATGCTGCAAATTTTCGCTACATTCGCGGCTGTGCGGGCTTTGCCGGATTTAGTCGCTCGTGCAGTGGACGCCAAATGGCGGAGCAATTTGCGGTGGATGCCACCCGCGTGGTCGGCGCGCGCTTTTCCGAATGGGGCAGTGAGCAAGCTGCGTCCAACTTTGTTATCGCCAACGATCCCGATCCGCTGCAACTACCTTATGAACGCTACACCAATCATTGGGAGGAGGCGCTGCCCCCGGATCCAGCCTTCATCCACTATATCGGTACATATCGTTATGCGCGTGGCAGCTACGTAGCATCAACCGAACAGGCGATCAGGATGCTAAAGCAGCATAAATCATCGTCTTGATTTCACGCCGCACCGGATAGGTGCTCGATGGCATCAACTGGGTCATGAAGATCATGATGATATCCTCGACTGGATCGACGAAGAACGCGGTCGAATACATCCCGCCCCAGTAAAAATCGCCGGCCGAACACGGTGTCAGTGTGGCTGCGCTGTCGATGGTCGTGGCAAAGCCGAGGCCGAAGCCGATGCCTGCCATTTCCGCCTCGCTGAACAGCGATTTCGACATCTGCGTAAGGTCCAGCCCACCCGGAAGGTGGTTGGCGGTCATCAGTTCGAGCGTCTTCGGGCTGATGATCTGCACGCCGTCTAATGCGCCACCGTTCAGGAGCATCCGGCAGAAGCGGTGGTAATCGGCAACGCTCGATGCCAAGCCTCCGCCGCCCGAATTGAACGACCAGCCTTTGGTCCACAGGCTCTGTGCGCCGGCACCGTCAAATAGCTTCGTCTTCGCTTCGGGGTCGAAGGCGAAGCACTGCGGAATGCGGCTCGCCTTATCGGCAGGGACGGTAAAGAATGTATCGTCCATACCGAGCGACGCAAAGATATGCTCTTGGAAATAATCGGGCAGCGACTGCCCGCTGATGCGCTCGATCAGGATGCCAAGCACGTCGGTCGATACCGAATAGTTCCACTGGCTGCCGGGGTCGAATTCGAGGGGAATTTGCGCGAGCGTATCGATGAAGCTTTGCGAGGTGCTTCTGGTCCAGCTTTCGACATCGGTCTTGCGGTAGGCCGCGTCGATATTGCTGCGTTCCTGAAAGCTGTAAGTGAAGCCCGTGGTGTGGCGAAGGACATCGATTATCCGCATGGGCGACGCGGGCGGACGGCTGACGAATGGGATATTGCCGCCACCAGCGACGAACACGCCGAGCTTGGCGAATTCAGGAATATATTTGGCGACCGGGTCAGTGAGTGCGACCAAGCCTCGCTCAACCAGCTGCATGAACGCGACCGAAGTCACAGGTTTGGTCATCGAAGCGATGCGGAAGATGGCGTCTTCGGGCACGCCTGAGGACCACGAAAGCGCAATGTCGTCACCGCGTCCGACCAGCAACGACGCGAAAGGCAGCTTGCCGTTGTCCAGATAATTGGTCTGGATATGGTCGCTGATCCGCTGGAGGCGGTCGGGCACGAAGCCTAGGTTGTCGGCGCTCATACCGCAGTCTGCCCGGTCAATTGGCGGGTTACGGGATGCGAACTCGAAAGCCCGCCGTCAACCGCGATGGCCTGTCCGTTGACATAGCTGGCTTGGTCGCTGGCGAGAAACAACGCTACATTGGCTAGCTCTTCGGGCTGCGCGCCGCGGCGCAGCGGGTTGAGACGGCCGATCTTTTCGGTGACGCCTTTTTCCTTGGCATAATCGAATGTCGGTTTGGTCATTCCGGTTTCCGTCAGGCCCGGGCAAATCGCGTTGCAGCGGACGTTGGTGCCCGAGAGTTGCTGCGCGGTGACCTTGGCGAGGTTGATCACGCCTGCTTTCGACGCCGAATAAGGCGGCCCGCCCGCGCCCGAACGGATACCCGCGACGCTCGCGGTCAGGATGATCGAGCCGCCGCGTCCCCCGTTTTCTTGGCTAGCATCAGCCATGACCCTGCCTGCATGTTTGACCATCAGCCACGGGCCAATCAGATTGACGCGCAATACCTGCGTGAAATTCTCGACGGTGTTATCGAAGATACCTTCCATGCCGCCGGAAATCCCTGCGTTGGCGAAAGCGATGTCGAGATGGCCGTGCATTTCCAATGCTTTGGCAACGAGCGCGGCCACATCGGCTTCATCGCCTGCATCCATTTGAACGGCAGTCGCGGCGTCGCCGATCATTGCGGCGGTGTCATGCACCGAGGCCGCCATATCGCCGAGCACGACTCTCGCGCCTTCGGCAGCAAAACGGATTGCCGACGCCCGGCCAATGCCCGAGCCTGCGCCTGTAATGATTGCAACTTTGCCGTTCAATGCTCCGGTCATACCACCACGCCTCCATCGACCACGATTGTCTGCCCGGTCATAAAGCTCGATGCATCCGATGCCAAGAAGACGGCAGCGCCAGCAATCTCTCGTGGTTCGCCGATCCGGCCCATCGCGGCGCTAGCGGTCGAATGCTTCAGGTTTTCCGGATTTTCCCACAAAGCCTTGGCGAAATCGGTTCTCACCAGCCCGGGCGCAATCGAGTTAATCCGCACATTGTCCGGACCATATTCGCGCGCGAGATTTTTGGTCATCTGAATATCGGCGGCCTTG
>JANLRW010000432.1:0-4304 GCA_031361925.1 Sphingomonadales bacterium | reverse complement strand
GCGATCAATAGCGATAATGATCTGGCTTGAATGGGCCTTGTGTTGGCACGCCGATATACCCAGCCTGCTTTTCGGACAATTTACTGAGCTTTACGCCAAGTTTTTCAAGGTGAAGCATTGCTACCTTTTCATCAAGATGCTTGGGCAACACATAGACTTCATTCTTGTAATTCTCGCTTTTGGTCCAAAGCTCGATCTGCGCGAGCGTTTGGTTGGTGAACGACGCAGACATCACGAATGAAGGATGGCCTGTTGCGCAGCCCAAGTTGACTAGCCGGCCTTTGGCGAGAACGATGATCTGCTTGCCATCGGGAAATTCGACCAAGTCAGTGCCCGGCTTCACTTCAGTCCATTTGTAGTTGCTCAGCGCCGCGATCTGGATTTCACTGTCGAAGTGACCGATGTTACATACGATGCTCATCGGCTTCATATTTTTCATATGCTCCGCAGTGATAACATCGGCATTGCCGGTCGCGGTGCAAAAGATGTCAGCACGGGTTACCGCTTCCTCCATGGTTACGACTTCAAACCCTTCCATCGCTGCCTGAAGCGCGCAGATGGGATCGACTTCGGTGACCATCACGCGTGCGCCGCCATTGCGCAACGATTGCGCCGAACCCTTGCCGACATCGCCGAACCCGGCAACGCAGGCGACCTTACCTGCGAGCATGACGTCGGTTGCGCGGCGGATGGCATCGACCAACGATTCCTTGCAGCCGTAGAGATTGTCGAACTTCGACTTGGTCACGCTGTCATTAACGTTGATCGCGGGGAAAGGCAGCTCGCCCTTCTTTGCAATTTCATAGAGACGGTGAACGCCAGTGGTGGTTTCTTCCGAAACGCCCTTCAGGTTTTTAACCGTCTCGGTCAAATAGCCGGGCTTTTTGGCGACAAATGCCTTCAATGCGCGTTGGAATTCTACTTCTTCTTCATTTTCTGGCTCACCAAACGTCTCACCGCGCTCAAGCTTCGCGCCCCAGAGCGCAAACATCGTAGCATCACCGCCGTCGTCGAGAATGATGTTGGCGGTGATGTCATCACCCCAATCAAAGATACGCCCGACATAATCCCAGTAATCGGCAAGGCTCTCGCCCTTGATGGCGAACACAGGAATATCTTTTGCAGCAATCGCTGCTGCAGCATGGTCTTGCGTCGAGAAGATATTGCAAGTCGCCCAACGTACGTCTGCACCGAGCGCGGTCAGCGTTTCGATCAACACGGCGGTCTGGATCGTCATGTGCAGCGACCCGACAATACGCGCGCCCTTCAACGGCTGCGATGCGCCAAACTCGCTGCGCAGTGACATCAGCCCGGGCATTTCGGTCTCTGCAATGTTGATTTCTTTACGGCCGTAATCGGCCTCGTTGATATCGGCGATGACATAATCGTTGAAAGCCACGGGCTTGGTCTCCGGATGTGGTTGGGTTGCGCCCGCCCTTAGCCGTGGCCTTCAACAAAATCAAATATAAAGATTGCTTTATATGATTATGGGCGGGATGCCAACTTTACCGCGCAAGTTCCGCCGGGCATTGCCGATGGCTGAATAACACTGTCGGCTGCTTGTGCCAACGTCGCCACACCCTGTTTTTGAGAGGCAAGTCCCGCGGCAAGCATCTTCAGCTGTTGACAGTTCATCGAACGGTGGCCCGTGCCATAGCTGTTGGCAAAACCAATCGACATCCGGTCAAGTGCTCCTTCCGCGCCGCGCACACCTTGTGTCTGGGCAAAATATGTTTTGATGACTTTACCCTGATTCCCGATCAGGCTGCTGTTGTTCACCACGAACCGGTTATACTCCGGTAGAAAATTATCAGCTCCACCGCGACACCGAAGCGCAGTCACCAATAACATCGTGTTCAAATGTGTGATTTTGACAGCATCCTGTCCGGCCTCGTTCCAACATGCCTGCACTGGCTGCATAGCCGCGGCGCTTACCGCCGCCGCAAGCGCGGCTCTCCCGAATATTCCCCTCATTTTACGTCCCCTGCTTGTGTTCAACAAGGGCATGATTGACGATCCTGCTTTCCGGAGTTTTGACAGGAACAGTGAACAATAAATAACCATCTATCCGGCTGATTTTACCAGCCGTTAAATTTGGCTTTCCACGGAACATTGACGCGCTTAGAAATTTTGCTGACGCGCGGCATTGAAACTGGCGCTTGACTCGTCCTGGTCAGTCCCCAAATAGGCGGCGCGAATTCACCCTCCCGAAAGGACAGCAATATGAGCATCTCCGTTGGCGACAAAATTCCTGATGTTAAAATGACCAAGGCCACCGTAGATGGCCCGCAGCCCGTGCAAAGCGGGGATTTCTTTGCAGGTCGCCGCGTTGCTTTGTTCTCGGTCCCCGGCGCATTCACCCCAACTTGCTCGGCACGGCATTTGCCGGGCTATGTCGAAAAGGCAGACGAATTGGCGGCCAAGGGTATCGACGAAATCGTCTGCACCGCAGTCAACGACGCGTTCGTGCTTAGCGCATGGAACAAGGCGGGTGGCTCAGACGCGATAACGATGCTCGCCGACGGTAACGGTGAATTTGCGGCAGCGGTCGGCCTTGAAATGGACGGCACGGCATTTGGTATGGGCAAGCGTGGACAGCGCTTCTCGCTCGTGGTGAATGACGGAGTGGTGGAGCAGGTAAATGTCGAAGCACCGGGTGATTTCAAAGTCAGCTCTGCTGAACATATGCTCGGACAATTATAAGCGTCACGTAGCGGTAATGCGCTCACGCCATAGACATTAGGGAGGGGTAACCCTCCCTTTTTTGTTGCAAAAATGACTGGATTCGTCGAAGCGCCTTTATGCCTAACATCCAATCCCAAGCCGTTATCGACCAGTTGATTGCCGAATATGCGGCATCGGTTCAACGCCTTCAAGCAGCGCTCTCCCGTTATCTAAAAGATGGCACGGCGCCAACGTTAGAAGAGCGCGCCAATTGCGATTTTTGCTATCCCGAATTAACCATCAAATATTACGGCACGGAACGCGATGCGGTAAACAATTTGGCGTTCGGCAAGCTCGAAAAAGTCGGTACATACCGAACAACGCTGACCAAGCCCGAACTCTTCGCTGATTATCTGCGTGATCAACTCGACCTGTTAACCGACCAGTATGAAATCGAGATCACCGTTGGCCGGAGCGAACAGGAAATTCCCTTTCCTTATGTGCTTGATGGGTCCGCAGATTTGGAACTCGGCAAGGTCAGCCCTAACGAACTCGCGCGTCATTTCCCAACTACGGAGCTAGCCGATATCGGCGACGAGATCGCTGATGGCCTGCTCCGGCAGCAGGGCAATGACAATTCACCGCTGGCGCTGTTCGACGCGTTACGCACCGATTTCTCGCTTGCGCGGCTCCGCCACTACACAGGTGCCCCTGCCGAGCACGTGCAACAGCATATATTGTTCACTAACTACAATCGCTATGTCGACGAATTCGTCAGTTGGGCTTGCGCGCAGGTTGGCAATGGCCACTATACCGCGCTGTCGGGGGCTGGAGGGCTATTTGTCGACCAACCGACCGACAACGCCGCGCAATTGGTCGCAGATAGCACATGGCGGCGGCATCAGATGCCCGCTTATCACTTGATAGCGCCCGGCGGGCGGGGAATATCGCTCGTCAACATCGGCGTCGGTCCGTCCAATGCCAAGAATATCTGCGATCATCTGGCAGTTCTACGCCCTGAAGCATGGCTGATGATCGGCCATTGCGGCGGCTTGCGTGAGACCCAGCGGATCGGCGATTATGTCCTCGCCCACGCTTATTTGCGCGACGATAATATTCTCGACGATGTGCTGCCTCCCGAAATCCCGATCCCGCCGATCGCTGAAGTGCAGCAGGCGCTGGCTGCGGCCGCCGAGCGTGTTTCAGGCACAAGCGGTGCTGACCTCAAACGCCGGATGCGCACGGGCACTGTTGTGACGACAGACGACCGCAATTGGGAATTGCGGTATTCCGCCTCTGCGCTGCGTTTTTCGCAAAGTCGGGCAATTGCCATCGACATGGAATCGGCGACTATTGCCGCGCAGGGTTACCGTTTCCGGGTGCCTTATGGCACTTTGCTCTGCGTCTCAGACAAGCCGCTGCACGGTGAAATCAAGTTACCCGGGCAAGCCAACCGGTTTTACGAAGAAGCCATCGCCGCGCATCTCCAAATAGGCATCCAGACCTGTGAATTGCTCCGTGATGCAGGCAACAGCCTTCACAGCCGCAAACTTCGGGCGTTTAACGAGCCGCCTTTCCGGTAAAACCGGAACGAAATGGCTGTTTAGCGATTTAAGCCTGCTGGACAATCGAAAAGGACC
>JANLRW010000423.1:0-1506 GCA_031361925.1 Sphingomonadales bacterium | reverse complement strand
GCGATCACCCTGCCACTGCTACGCTCGCGGCGTGCCAGCCCTTGGCGACGGACCAGCCGAATTATCGGCTCGGTCGCCATTGTCTCGCTGATGACCGCCACCGCCGCAGCGGCAGGGATATTCGGCAATCCGGTCTATCTGCCGGGGATCAGCGAAGCCTTGGTCGAGGCGAAAATCGTCGACGCGCCCGCGCTGGTGACAAAGCCCAAGGTCCGGAAGGTTGCAGCAACCAAAGCTACCGAACCTGCCGCTCCCCCTGCGGTTGCCGCACCACCAGCAACGGGCAGCGCAGCTATTGTCAACCGCGTGACCGACCTGCGAAATAACCCCGATTATGCCAAATTGCCGGCAAGGGAACGACTTAAGGTCGCCAGCAAAGAGGTGCGCCAAATGATCCTCGCGGGCGAGGCGAGTAAACAGGATGTGCGCACCGCTGTGCGCGAGCTGGCGCGCAATGCCGATCCGGCAACTAAGGAAGCGTGGCGCAACGCCGCCGCCGAGCGCCGCGAGAAAAGGCTGGAACGCCGTGAAGCGCTGCGCAACGCGACGCCAGAAGAACGCGCGGCAATGCGTCAGTCACTGCGCGATCGGCGGGCTCTCCGAAACGACACGCTACCCAAATAAAGTTCGAAGGGTTCTGCCGTCCCATCCGTTTCGGTTTCAGGAGCAGGAAAATCCCCCACCCTGCCCACGCAAGGAGAATGGACATGAAATATTTGATCGCTTTGCCTCTGGCAGCTCTCACCTTTGCCGCGTCGGCCAACGCCGAGACGACCAAAACCACCACTATCGAAAAGCCCAAGGGCACCGCGACAAAGACAGTTACCCGCGACAATGGCAATCTGACCGTTGACGCCACTGCCACGCGCAACAGCGACGGCGCTACCGCCACCCACAGCCGCGAACGCACCAAAACCGAAGACGGCGTTAGCGGAAGCGGATCACAGACTGGTTTTGGCGGCAAGACGCGCTCATATGAATATGACCGCACCCGCACCGATGACGGCTTCACCACCACCGGCTCGGCCATAGACAAGCAAGACCGCGCTTATGGCTATGACGCTTATGGCCGCAAGACCGACACTGGCCGCGAAAACGAGCGCAACGTAACCCGCGACGGCATGCAGGTTTACAACCGCAAAGCCAGCATGGCCCGCACCGACGGTCAGATCCAACGCAATGTCACCACCGTGCGTGACCCAAGCTTCCGCCCGCGCAACGCCCGCCCGCTTGGCCCACGCAAGGCGCTTCGCAAAGGTCGCGGTAACTAATCCATCGAGTTTGCTGCGCGCCCAAATGCACTCACGGCGCGCAGCAATCCCCGGCCCGGCGAATCCCACATTAGCGCGGTCTTTATGGGGAGGTGCGGCATGGGTCTCCGCACCGCTGCTGACCGCCCTTTTATGTAAAGTCTGATGCGCTCCCATTGCGCGCAATTCGATAACGTGGCAGCCTCGCCCAGCGGAGGCAATTATGGGCATCATCGAACTATTGGGTCTGGCGGGC
>JANLRW010000412.1:0-4683 GCA_031361925.1 Sphingomonadales bacterium | reverse complement strand
AGAACTCCATGATATTCACGCCGCGCTGACCCAAAGCAGGGCCGATTGGCGGGGAGGGGGTGGCTGCGCCTGCAGGTACTTGCAGACCGATATAGCCGTCGATTTTCTTGGCCATTTATGGCGTCCTTTCATTCTTTCTCCACCGTCGCACAAGGCTATGGCGGATCAAATTAAGCGGTCAAACGGTCGTCTTGCGACTTCCTCCCGCACGGTATTTTCGAGAGCGAACCCCCGAGAATTTTGCGATTCGCTGCGGGCCTATAGCCCCAACGTCTTACTTCATCAACTCAACCTGTTCGAAGTCCAGCTCGACCGGCGTGGCGCGCCCGAAAATAGACACCGACACCTTGACGCGATTTTTCTCGAAATCGAGTTCTTCGACTGCACCGTTGAAGCTGGCGAACGGGCCGTCGAGAACCTTGACCTGATCGCCGATTTCGTAATCGACAGACACGCGCTTTTTGGGTGCGGCGGCGAGTTCTTCCTTGGTGTTCAGGATGCGCGCGGCTTCGGCTTCGCTGATTGCCTGCGGCTTGCCCATCGCACCGAGGAATCCGGTGACCTTCGGCGTGTTCTTGACGACGTGATAGACATCGTCGGTCATGCTGAGTTTCGCAAGCACATAGCCGGGGAAGAATTTGCGTTCAGCCTTGATCTTCTTGCCGCGGCGGACCTCGGTGACCTGTTCGGTCGGCACTTCGACCGCTTCGACAAGCGCCGACAGCCCGAGCCGTTCGGCCTCCGATATAATCTGGTCGCGGACCTTGTTTTCAAAGCCCGAATAAGCGTGAATGATATACCAGCGTGCCATAAATCTCTTCTGCTTCTGCGTTGCCCCAGCCTTTAGTTGGCGAGTGCGAGCAGCCCCTTCACAATTGCGGCAAAACCCGCGTCGACGCCGAGGAAAAAGATGGCCAACATGATCGTCATGATGAGCACCATGATCGCGGTCTGCACGGTTTCCTTGCGAGTCGGCCATACGACCTTACCGATTTCGGTCCGCACCTGACGGATGAATTCACCCGGGCTAGTCTTTGCCATTTGCCTTCTTCCTGTTCAATTCCGAGGATAGCCGCCAGCGCTCCGACCGGCGGGGTCGAGAGCGATATAGGTTCCGATTTCGGAAAGACTAGGGCTTTAACGAGCGAGTCGGTGAATGGCAAGGGGGTTTGGCCGGATGCAGGGGCGGTCGGGGAGGCCGCAAAAAGGGGGCGGATTGTCCTACATTTGTGTCGAGAAAAAGCGGCGGAATTCTCAGCAAGTTCACAGTGGTTTTGCATGTTTTCCGCAAGGCAAAGTTGTAGGATTTGAGTGGGCGGAAATGGCACGCCAAATAGCTTGGCGGGGAGACGGGGATATTCGATTGTCAAAGAGCGGGGGATGAGGGTCGCAGGTGAAATCCTACATTTCAAGTGTTAGGTTGGCGGTTGCCAGTCAAAACCAACGGCGTTTAAGGCAGCCGATATATTCTCAGCGCGATGAAGTGCGTCAGCTTCAATCTTGGCATCGTCGCTTAGGCTGCACAAATCAACATGGCATAAAGCGATATGATAGTCGTTCTCGCTGACGAGGAAGAACACCCGATAAAAGTTGTATGCTTCTGCATAGTAGCGATCTGATTTCTTTCGCCCAGATGCCGTCAACGCAAAATCCGTCCCATGACGACAACTCCGTCTGGTATTTCGTCAATGTCAGTATGGCGAATTACAAGGTCGCCACCGACGTAGAGCGATGCGGGCAGTTCATATATCGGATTGTTCGACAAAATCAGGTCGTCACGAATGTGAAGTCCATTTGGCAGGCGATCAACGTCGAGATACCGAAGGTTTATGCATTGCTCGATTACGGTGCCATCCGGTACAAGGTTGAAGTATAGCCTTGCGCGCCAGTCGTTCTTCATCACCTTGATAATCGGCCCACGCGCCTTTGGAAAGCGATCCAAAAACGCATCCAAACTCAATCTGCGGTTACGCCCGTTGCGAAACTCACAGTTTGCCGCCGAGAGGAGGAAACGTCGTCCGTCAGCGAGGCTTTTTATGAGAACAAGCGGGCCAAGGCTTCGGTAATCGTTGAAGCATGACGTTTCGGAAGTGCACCATTTTGTGCCTTCGGACCAGAAATAGGAGGCGGCGCTGTTTTCGATTGAAATTATGACCAAGCGCTTGTCCGCATGAACTATGTGCGAACCAAGCACTATGGCTTCGGTCCAAATCCTACCAGTGCTAGGTAACTTCTCCGACTGCATTGAATAATATTGATCATCTGCCTTGGCTGGTCAACCATAAAAGCGATCATTAACAATTATTTAGATCGGTAATTTCCCTCGTTATCGACAAACTCGATTTGTCCCCCGACACGCAGTTCCTGCAAAACTCGGCTCAAGGTTTGCTCTGGCGTTTCACCCTTTGCACCGACTTCTGCAACGACCGTCGGCAGCTCTAGTTCAATCAATTCCTTCCGGCTAAATTCATTAGAGCCTTTGTTCGCATTTAGCCGTCCGATAGCATTTGCCACAGCCACTTTCCACGTTGCCCGCCTAGTCTTGACTTCATCAATATGGTCCGCATAGCCACCCGGCGAATGTAATATCTCCCTCAATTCCGTGACCGACATTGGGTAATTTTTGTGAATGATGCGGTGGCAGTTGGGGCAGAGCGCAGCCAAATCGGACAACGTTGTCTTGGTGCCCTCGGTTAGCGAATGGACTGGCTTTTTGTGGTGCGCCTCAATGTAGCCAGCGCCCAATTCGCCATAGGCTTCCTTGAAATTAAAGTCACACGCTTCACAGTTCGGGTCACTCAGACCGGCTTTGAACTTCGAGACAAGTTTCGGGTCGCGTTCGCGCGCGTAATGCATTTTCAGGACAAGCGCGCCTTCTTGGGCTTCATATCCGGCCCGGTCCTCGTAAGTTGGCATGGCAGCAACAGGCGGTGGTGGTGCCCACGAACGAAATCGCCAGACGCCACTTCCCTGTTCACTTTCGAACAAGTCCTGTTCGCCCTTATAAGCTTTGTAATCCGAGCAACGCTCTTGCAACCGTGCACTAACGGTTTGCGACGGCTTGCCTCGGAATGGACCGGGCGTTGTGGACACGATGTATTCTGCAATGTCATTGACGTGCGCTTCGCCGCCAAGCGCGATTAGGGCGTCCACAATCAAACCAACGGTAACGGGCATGAAGCCTCCCTGTCCGGCGAGTGATAACCTTATCGCAAAATGGCTATCAGGGAAGGGCAAACCGAGATGGAACAGTCCGCCACCCCGGCTGGTTCTCCTCCCCTCAAAGGGGCGATCATATGTCAGCAACAATCAAACGTGATCTACGCACAGGGCGCCCGGTCTGGATGGAGCGGCGTTTGCCCGCCATTGCTTCGTCCGCGCTAACGCGTGCGGTGTCATGCGATGTGCTGGTGGTTGGCGCGGGAATTTCCGGCGCGATAATCGCAGAGGCGCTTAGCGATGCGGGGCTCCATGTTGTTATCGCCGACCGGCGCGGGGCGGTGCAGGGGTCTACGGTGGCGTCGACCGCGCTCCTTCAGTACGAGATCGACACGCCGCTTTCGGTTCTGTCCGAACGCATCGGGCGTGGGCGCGCCGAGCGGATTTGGCGGCGGTCGCGGCTGGCGGTGGATGCCTTGCGCGAACGCACCCGGGCGCTTGGCATCAAGGCCGAGCAGGCGACGCGGGACAGTCTTTATCTGTCGGGCAATGTGCTGGATGCGGCGGGGCTACAGGCCGAAACCGAGGCGCGGCGGCGGGCTGGGTTCGAGGTTGGTTTTTTGAAACCGGCGGAAGTATTCGAACAATATGGCATCAAGGGGCGCTCCGCCATTGTCGGGCGCGATAATTATATGGCCGATCCGCGGTTGTTGGCGGCAGGGTATCTGAACGCCGCGATTGCGCGCGGGGCTCGGGCTTTTGCGCCGGTCGAGGTTACCGATATCGAGGCAGGCGCGAGCGGCGTGGTCGCGGCGACCAAGAATGGGCCGGAGATACGCGCTAAATCTCTGGTCTTTGCGACGGGCTATGAAATGGCCAAGGGCGTGCCGAAGAAGGGCAACACTATCATCTCGACCTGGGTGATCGCGACCAAGCCGCAACCGCGCAAGATCTGGCCGACGGGGTGTATCATCTGGGAAGCGAATGACCCGTATCTCTATATCCGCACCACGACCGAGGGCCATGTGATCTGCGGTGGCGAGGATGCGGAGATCGCCGATGCCGATGAGCGCGATGCGTTGAACGAGGCGAAAACGAAGACGCTGGAGCTCAAACTGGCGGCGTTGTTGCCGATGATCGACGCGGAGGCTGATTTTAGCTGGAGCGGTTCATTCGGCGATTCGAGAACCGGCACGCCGACCATCGGTCCGGTGCCGAAAATGCCGAACTGCTACGCGGCGATGGGTTACGGCGGCAACGGCATCACCTTTTCGATGATGGCGGGGCAGATGTTGCGCGGGATGATTACAGGCACGGGCGATCCGGATAGCGATCTGGTTTCATTCGGGCGTAAATTTTAGGCGTCTTGACCGTCCGGCGTGGTCGGCTATTTCCGATCAACAACTTTGACAGGGAACCATCTATGCCAACCGGTCTCGCCGCCTTGCTCGACGACATCGCCACGATCACCAAAGTCGCCGCTGCGTCGATTGACGATGTCGCCGCGGCCGCCGGCAAGGCGAG
>JANLRW010000377.1:0-5334 GCA_031361925.1 Sphingomonadales bacterium | reverse complement strand
TGAAAGTCTCCGGATTTAAGACTATTGGCGGCCGCTTCAATGATTGATGTCGAACTGACCGTTGGCGGGCAATGGGATGTTGCCGCCTTTGGCCAGTTGCACGTTGAAAAGGCGGTCGATGCGGCGGTCAAGGTTGCGCATAATTCCGCGCTGGCCGATCCGCCGATACCGGTTAGCGTCAGCATCAAGCTTTCGGACAATGACGAGGTCCACGCGCTGAACCGCGAGTGGCGTGCAAACGACAAGCCGACGAATGTGCTGTCATTTCCGATGCTAGACGAGGAAGAGCTCGATGAGCTGGATGCAGGCGCGTTTATTTCGCCCGAAATCATGCTGGGCGATATCATATTGGCGCACGGCGTATGCCATGCCGAAGCGACCGAAAAAGGCATATCCCTCGCCGATCACGCCACGCATCTGATCATCCACGGGATGCTCCACCTTTTCGGCCATGACCATATCAACGATGATGAAGCCGAGGCAATGGAGGCGTTGGAGGTAAAAGCGCTTGCATCTATGGGCCTTCACAATCCATATGATGATAACTGACAATGAAGAGGCCAGCGCGCTTATATTATGCCCGAGGGTGAGAGTTTTAGCGGTTCGCGGAACCAGACCGACGACGATAATGACGGACGAATATGGCAGCGGCTAAAGATGATGTTCTTTGGCCGCGATCACGAACCGACGTTGCGCGAACAGCTTGAAGAAGCGATTGCCGAACATGAAGAAGATGCTGAGGACAGCGAGCGGCCAGACCAAAATGGCGACCTGACCGCAGCCGAGCGCACAATGCTGCGCAACCTGCTCCATTTCAGCGAGCACCGCGTTGACGACGTCATGGTGCCGCGTAGCGATATCATCGCGCTCGATGAAAGCGCCACCTTTGCCGATTGCGTTGCCTCGTTTGCCGAACACGGTCATAGCCGATTGCCGGTGTACCGCGACACGCTCGACAGCATCACCGGCATGATCCACATCAAAGATATCTTCGCCGTGCTGGCTGAGGGCAAAGAAGTGCCCGACAGCTTGGAAGCGTTCATCCGGCAACCGCGATTTGTGCCGCAGAATATGAGTGTGCTCGCCCTGCTTGATGAAATGCGGCGGACGCGGATGCACTTGGCAATCGTGCTCGACGAATATTCAGGCACCGAAGGGCTGGTCACCATCGAGGATCTGGTCGAAGAAATTGTTGGCGAGATCGAGGACGAGCACGACGAAGAGCCCGAGGCTTTGTTCGCCCAAATTAGCGCCGATATCTGGGAAGCCGATGCGCGTGCCGAGCTCGACGATGTGGCCGAAGCCATCGACGCGAAGCTGTCCGAAGTCGATGAGGATGTCGATACGCTCGGTGGACTGGCATTCGTAATTGCGGGGCAAGTGCCCAATGTCGGCCAGATGCTACTGCATGAAGCAAGCGGCTGGCGATTGGAGATATTGGAAGCAGACGACAAGCGCGTGGGCAAGATCCGCCTTTATGCGCCGGTGCCGGATTTGAACGATGAAGGCGAGTGAACGTCGGAATTTAGGCTAGACCGCCGGATACCGCTTCAAGAATAATTTTGGGCCCATATTCAGTCGCATTTGGACATTGCGACCGAATATGGGCCAGACGTCCTACAAACCATCAACACTCTTGCTGACTAGGATATTCACCGAAACGCGGCGGTTCTGTGCCTTGCCTTCGTCCGTGTCATTGCTCGCCAACGGGTCAGATTCAGCCATACCGGTGGGTGTAAGCATACGGTAAGGCATCCAGCGGCAGGCCTGCTGAAGATGATTGATAACACTACCGGCGCGCTTTTCGCTCAATTGTTGGTTATATTCATCGCTTCCAACCGAGTCGGTGTAACCGACAACCAGCATCAGGGCGTTATCGGTTGCTTCGGCCGCGGTTGCTGTGGCGCAGAGTTCGGATTTCGCTTGGGCGGAAAGCACAGCCTTGCCCGTATCGAAATATACGTTCGTCGTGTTTTTGACATTGTACTTGTCAATGTCACCCATACGACCGCGCAGCGCCTCGGTCGCGGCGGTCTGTTCATCGAATTGCTGGGCGGTGCCCGTGCGGATCATCGTCGCAGTTTTAAGGTCACCTTTGCGCAGACTGATCTGGCTTGCGACCAGTCCGCCCTCCCATTGCAATGTTTTGACAGTGACAGGTAGGCCGTTGAGTAAGGAACCAGCGGCGAGCTTGTTCCCGCCGCCGAAGAGTCCTCCAGACTTGATCCGGGTAGCATCGGTGATTGCGATAATCGTGCTATTTCCATCAGCGGTAGTGACTTTCATCTTGTCGTCGTTGCGCGCGGAAATGATACCTTTGATTTCGGGGCCTTTGGTCATTGCAGACAGGTCGGGTGGAGCTGGCGCATTGACGATGATATTGGGGTCAGTAGGCTCCTGCTGCTGCATGGCGAGACTGCCTGAAGCCGGCACCGCAACCACGGCAAACATAATGAGAATTTTTGATCGATTGGAAACGGGACGCATTGAGTAACTCCTCCAGTGTGCCCCACGCCATAATACTTGTTCGGGTCAACCTTTCTGGCACATGAACAACCCCTCTGGGTGCATTGGTTGTGCTGGCGATTTGAGCGCATTGTGCGACGAACCGAAAAAGCTGACAGTCTTCAATCCCCGTCGTAGCCGCCCCGATCACGATGCCGCGAAGTCTATGGGCAAACACAATCCGCTGGGGTCTTTCGACAAGTTCAAGACAAGCCTTGCAATGTAGGATTTGATTTGAGGTCGTCAGCTGACCAGCCCGCAGAGGCTGCCGTCGCTCTTTGAACGCCTCGATATTCCGAAAAATTTTGCGGCCTAATCATGCCCGTTATAGCAACAAAGGACACAATTTTGCATCGTTTGACGGTGTACTTTGTAGCTTTAAGGGCGTCGGAGTTTTCACGGCTATCTTTTTTCCCGGCAACGACCAATATACATCATTGGGCCAGCTTGGCCGCCCTGCCCCGCCAGCTTTAGGCTAGCGTTTCGAGTTCGGCGAGTGCCGCCAATTGGTCCTTCGCGCCTTCGCCCCGGTGCCCACCGCCGATCAATAGGCGGAACACGCGCTCGACAGTCCAGTCATGGCCTGCTTGATCGACCTGCTCGATCCGGTCCATCGGCTCGACTTGGCCCTCTTCGATGACACGAAAATAAAGTCCGCATCGACCCGTTTTGATGACTGCACCGGTCAACCCGTGCACACCGAAATGATGGTCGATTTTCCAGCATGGCTGCCTCCCTTGCGCGACCTCGACGAGCGCCTTGCCGATACGAAAGCGGTCGCCGATTTTGACCTTGTCCTCCGTCAGCCCCGACGCGCTGATATTCTCGCCAAAGGCACCAGATGCTTCCAGCAAAAGATGCGGCTCTAACCCGGCGGTGGCGAAATATGATACCCAACGTGGATAATGCTCGGCAGGGTAAAAATGCACCGCTTTATCGACACCGCCGTGAACCGTTGGGTCCGCTACTTGGTCGCCTTCAAATCCCAGCTTTCGGAGCATCACAGGCCGAAGGACGGCGTCACGGGCCATCGCGCTCATAGTGCCATCGGCGCGGAAGGGCTTGGGGCCACCGATGAATAAGGCGTCAATCTGCGTTAAAATCATTGCCAGACATTAGCGCGTTAGCCTTTGCATTCCCATTGGCTTTTCACCCCCCACTGACTAAAAGCACCCGCAATGCAAACCAATGACCTTCGCATTGCCCTGTTCAGCGGCAATTATAACATGACCGTCGATGGTGCGAACAAGGCCCTTAACCGGCTGGTGGGATATCTCTTGCGTCAAGGCGCACAAGTTCGGGTCTATTCTCCAACGGTTGACAAGCCTGCGCTGGAACCAGTCGGTGATTTGATTAGCGTCCCGTCAGTGGCAATTCCAAACCGGCCCGAATACCGGCTTCCGCTCCACCTCTCTCCCCGGGTGAGGCGCGATCTGGAAGCGTTCACCCCGAATGTCATCCATATATCCAGCCCTGACCGCGTGTCGCGCCAAGCCGCCGCATGGGCACGGCATCGTAATCTGCCGGTGGTCGCTTCGGTTCACACAAGATTTGAGACCTATTTCCGATACTATAACCTATCGTTCATCGAGCCGCTGATGGTCGCTTGGCTGAGGAAGCTTTATCGCCGGTGCGACGGCCTGATTGCGCCGTCCGAAAGCTTCGCTCAGGTGCTTCGGCAGCAGCGAATGAATTACGACATCGATATCTGGACCCGCGGCGTCGAACGCGACATATTTCTGCCCAGCGCACGCAATGTGGAATGGCGCCGCGGCCTTGGCATCAGCGACGATATGCCGGTCATTGGCTTTCTCGGGCGGTTGGTGATGGAAAAAGGCCTTGATGTCTTTGCCGATACCATCGATCAGCTCCGCCGTCGCGGTGTCCGGCACGAAGTTGTCATCATTGGCGAAGGCCCGGCAGGGGGGTGGTTTGAATCGCGGTTGCCGCACGCAAAATTTGTCGGGTTTCAGGCTGGCAAAGATTTGGCGTGTGCGCTGGCATCGGCTGACATGTTGTTCAACCCTTCCGTTACGGAAACATTCGGCAACGTTACCCTTGAGGCGATGGCCTGCCACCTGCCGGTAGTAGCGGCCCGCGCGACCGGGAGCGCAAGTATCGTCAAGGACGGCCAGACCGGCTTCCTCGTCGAACCCGGGTCGATCAGCAGCTTTGCCGACCGGCTGCAGGCCTATTGCGAAGATTTACCGTTGCGCACGTTGCACGGGCAAGCGGCACTGCTTGAAAGTCAGAAATATGATTGGGATGCGATCAACCAAACAGTGGCCGACACATATATCCGGATGATCCGCCAGCGCGCCGCGCGTTCGATATTGGGGCAATGACCGACTTATTCGAGGACCCGGATCCGCCCATGGAACACAAGCGCAGACACGCGCCGCTCGCCGACAAGCTAAGACCTGTTCAGCTGTCCGAGATCATAGGCCAGGAACATCTGACCGGACCGGACGGCGGGATCGGGCGGATGGTCGCGGCGGGCAAGCTGTCTTCGATGATATTGTGGGGGCCGCCGGGCACCGGCAAGACCAGCATTGCGCGTTTGCTCGCCGATGCAGTGGGGATGCATTACAAGGCGATATCGGCAGTGTTTTCGGGCGTCGCCGACCTGAAAAAAGCGTTTGCCGAAGCCGAAGTTATGGCGCGGACTGGCAAGCAGACCTTGCTTTTCGTGGACGAAATACACCGGTTTAACCGCGCCCAGCAGGACGGGTTTTTGCCCTTTGTCGAAAGCGGTGTGGTCACTTTGGTTGGTGCCACGACCGAGAACCCGTCGTTCGAGTTGAACGCCGCTTTGCTTTCGCGAACGCA
>JANLRW010000376.1:0-2136 GCA_031361925.1 Sphingomonadales bacterium | reverse complement strand
TCCGGTGGTTGTCTCGATGGCCAATCTGGCGGCGAGCGGCGGATATTGGGTCTCATTGCCTGCCGATATGATCTTTGCCGAGCCTTCGACGATCACCGGTTCAATCGGCATTTTCGGGGTGATCCCCAGCGCAGAGGCGGGGCTCGCCAAAATTGGAGTTAATGCCGACGGCGTTAAGACAACGCCGTTATCGGGTGAACCCGACGTGCTTGGTGGGTTCAGCCCTGAATTCGACCGCGTCGCCCAGAGCGCGATTGAAAATGGCTACCGCGATTTCCTGACGCGGGTAGCAGCGGCGCGTAAAAAGACACCCGAGCAGGTCGATGCGATTGCCCAGGGTCGCGTCTGGGCGGGCGGCACCGCGCGACAAATCGGACTGGTTGACCGCTATGGTGGTATCGACGATGCGCTGGCCGAGGCGGCCAAACGTGCAGGTTTGAAAGCGGGTGGCTGGCATCCGGTCTATATCGAACCCGAATCAAGTTTTGCCGGGGCGTTGCTGGGCGGGTTGATGCCGCAGCGCGCATCGGTTGCGGCACCAACGGACATTTTTGCCCATGCCGCGTGGCAGCAGCAGCTATTGATGGCGCGCGTTGGGGCTGACCTCGATATGCTCACCAGCGTCAAGGGTGTGCAGGCGCGGTGCTTGGAGTGCGGGGATTTCGGTGTCGGTGCGCCTGCGCCAACAGCCGACGGCGGGTGGCTGGCAGCGTTGATCCGGTTGATCTAAGCCTTCACCGCGCAGATGAGGCCGGACGAGGTTACGACGCTCAATATCTCGGGGTCTTGCAACGACCTTGTGCGCCTTAGAAATTCATCAACGCTAAGCTTGCTGGCATCAGCGCTGCGCAATTTTTTAAGGCCGGAGAGCTTGTTAAGCTGGATCAGCGACAACCGGTCAACCATCCGGTCAGCCATGCAGGCGGCAATCGGTTGGGACAGACCGGCATCGGTGAGCGCGGTGCGCACCCTTGTTTCCGGCGTTGCACAGGCCGACAACGCCAGCACAGAAGCCACTATAATTACCCGCTTCATATCCCGTGCTCCCTGGCGCGTTCGACGCATTCCAATATGATGCGCTTGGCGTCCTTTTCGTCGCCCCAGCCGTTGAGCTTCGCCCATTTGCCGGGTTCTAGATCCTTGTAATGCGTGAAGAAATGCTCGATCTGCTGGAGCACAATCGGCGGCATGTCTTTATAGGTCACGACGTCGGCGTAATACGGAAAGGTCGCGTTCACCGGCACGCAGAGCAGTTTCTCGTCGCCGCCCTTGTCGTCTTCCATCATCAGCACGCCGATGGGGCGGCACTTCACCACCGCACCCGCGACGATGGGTGAGCGTGCCACTACGAGCGCGTCAAGCGGATCGCCGTCTTCGCCCAGCGTATGCGGGACGAAGCCGTAATTGGCAGGATAACGCATCGGCGTGTGCAAGAAGCGGTCGACGAACAACGCGCCGCTCGCCTTGTCGAATTCATACTTCACTGGCTCGCCGCCGATGGGGACTTCGATCAGGACGTTCAGACTATTGGGAACATCGTCACCAGCGGGGATGAGGTCGATACGCATGGGAGGGCTTTCTTCATTTGCGGCGCGGCATGAGCAGGCGGTCCAATGCCGTCTCGCCGCTGCCAACGCGTTCGAGGTGCGGATAGCGAAGCCCGCCTGAATAAGCGATGTCTATTTGCTCATAGCGTTTGTTGCGCTCGATAAGCAGGCGGACCGGCGTTTTGCCGTCCTTGGCGGCGGTGACGGCTTCGGTCAGCCGGTCCTTTGTGTAAGCCACACCGCCGACTGCGATGATCTTCGTGCCGTTCACGATGTCGGCTTTGAACGCGGGGCTGTTCCAGAAAACCGACGTCACCTTAGCATCCTTGTCGACCGTCAGCCCCAGCGAATGGATCAGGTTGACGTTACTGCCTTCCTTCATAATCTCCTTGTCGAAGATATTGGGCTCTTCTTTCCAGACGAGCTTGTAACCGCCTTTCTCGAACCCGGTGAGCGGTGCGGGCTGGCCGGGTTGGCGCAATTTGGTGTCGAGGAACTTCGCCCAATCATAAGGTTGCACCGCATTGAGCGTGCGCACGACCTCGTCGAAATCATAGGTCAAAACCCCCCAATCGGCATCGCGAACGCC
>JANLRW010000332.1:0-3752 GCA_031361925.1 Sphingomonadales bacterium | reverse complement strand
CGTTCGCCAAAGATTTCGAGGATTAATCCAGTGCGATCAATGGTTTTGAGGCCGGTCTTGTCTTCAAGATTTCGCTGCTGGATTGCAGTTAAACCGGCATCGACAATCAGTAGGTCGATCTCCAATTCTCGGCCCATTGCAGCGATCTCATCGACTTGCCCTCCTCCCAACAGTGTCACAGCGCGCGGGCTTCGGACTCGGTAATGCTTGGTGCGGACTACGTTGAGGCCAATCGCCAGCGCAAGGCCTGTTGCCTCTTCGAGCCGCGCGTCAGGGCCGACCGACGCACGACCGGACAGCTCGGGATAAACAATAAGGGTGCGCGCGCCGCGAGCGAAATCGTCGTCGTCGCTGCGATTAAATCCGCTCAAATATCCGCCTCGTCAACACCTTGGTTATACTCAGCAAGGTTCACTGCGTGCGCGGGTTGGACGGTCGAAACCGCGTGCTTATAAACCAGTTGCGTCGTACCGTCGCGCTCAAGCAACAACGAAAAAAGGTCATAGGCAACAATCGCACCTTGAAGCATCACGCCGTTGACCAGAAATGTTGTCACCGATTCGCGTTTGTCGCACATCGCGTGCAGGAAGACGTCTTGCAACATCCCTGCCCTATGGCTGGTCCGCGCCATCATTTCATCGAACAACGCCTTGTCAGGCGACGTCGATGGCATGATCGTCGAGATCGAATGTTTGTAAACCAGTTGCGACATGCCATCACGGCGCAATAGCACCGAGAAGTTATCAAACCATGTGACAACACCTTGTAGTTTAACACCTTTTACGAGAAACATGGTTACTGGCGTCTTGGATTTTCTGAGGGAGTTCAGAAACAGGTCTTGAAGACCATTATTTTTTTCAGTCATTATTGTTATCCGTTTATTTTTTATGGTTAGCCCACTGCACCGCTAATAGCCACGTGATTACAAGCGTTAGCGAAGCTTTGGTGCAACATAATTACAGCAATCATCGTTGTTTCGCAATTGCGAGATTTGCAATCGTTATTCGTCCGATTCATCGCCATTGCCGCTCGATTTGCGGACGGAGATCCCGAGCAATTTCAGCTTCCGGTGCAATGCTGAACGTTCCATGCCAACGAAAGCTGCGGTTTTGGAAATATTGCCTGAAAAGCGCTTAATTTGAACGCGGAGATATTCGCGCTCGAATGATTCGCGTGCTTCGCGCAAAGGCGCGCCCATCAGCGAGCTTACATTATGCTCGGCACCCTCATAATTGTTTACGACCTCCGGCGGCAGCATATCCGCTTCAATCGTGTGAATCCTGTTTGAAGGCGCGAGGATGATCGTACGTTCGATAATATTTCTTAGTTGGCGGACGTTTCCGGGCCATTCGCAGGCTTGCAACGCCGCAATCGCATCGTCCGAGATGAACGGTGCGGGAATACGGTGCTCGGTAGCAAAGCGCGCCGCGTAGTGATTGGCAAGGTCGGGAATGTCCTCGCGCCTGCCGGTCAGCGCCGGGATTTCGACGGGCACGACGTTCAATCGGTAGAACAGGTCCTCGCGGAACCGCCCGGCGGCTATCTCACCAGCCAAATCTCGCGCCGTTGCAGATACGAAACGGACGTCAACCCGGATTTGTCGATCGCCGCCAACCCGCACAAAGCTCTGGTCTGTGAGCACCCGCAATATCTTTCCTTGCGTCGTCCACGGCATGTCTGCAACCTCGTCGAGGAACAACGTGCCTCCATGCGCGCGCTCAAGCATCCCAGCTTGAACCAATTGACCGTCCTGCTCTAGGCCGAACAGTTCTTGGTCAAAACGTTCAGGCGATAGTCGTGCGGCGCTAACCGATACAAACGCCGACGCGGCACGCGGGCTCCAGCTATGCAATAGCCGGGCCGCCACCTCTTTGCCGACGCCTGCCGGGCCGGTAATCAGCATCCGGCTACCGGTGGCTGCAACCTTTTTTAACGTAGCGCGAACATTGTTGATTGCCGCAGACGATCCATTCAGTTCTTCCGCATGGCCGACCTTTGCACGAAGGGAGGCGTTTTCGGCACGTAGTCTTTCAGTTTCGGTGGCTTTCGACACGAGATGCAACAGTCGCTCGGCTTCGAACGGTTTTTCAATGAAATCTACGGCACCTTGCGCAATTGCCGCGACAGCTGTGTCGATGTTGCCATGTCCAGAGAAAACGATGACCGGAATCTGGGGATCTTTGGCTTTAATAGCCTTTAGCAATTCGATCCCATCCATCGACGACCCTCGCAGCCAGACATCGAGCAAGATCAATGACGGCAGGCGTTCATCAAGCGCTGCCAACGCTTCCTCTGATGTTGCCGCCGTCCGTGTTCCATAGCCGTCATCCTCGAGGACACCCGACACAAGGTCACGGATGTCTTGTTCATCATCAACAATCAATATGTCCAAGGCCATGACCTAGCTGTCGTCCTTTTTCTGCTGGCTGTTTGTCGGTTCGGCTAAAATCGAACCAACCTTTGCCGCCGCTATGCCGGGGGAGAATATCAGAGTGACCACGGCACCGCCGCCTTGCGCGTCGGCGAAACTGATGTCGGCGAAATGTTCTTCGACGATTTTCTTGACGATCGCGAGGCCAAGCCCTGATCCAGTGCTGCGCGTGGTGATATAGGGTTCAACGATACGGTCGCGGTCTTGCGGCAATCCGGTGCCGTTGTCGGTGAACGAAAGCTTGATGGTGTCACCGCCGACCTCCATGCGGACGTCGATCTTGCCGGCGTCGGTATTGGACTTTTTGCGCTCCACGATCGATTCAACTGCATTTTTTAATATATTTGTAATCGCTTGACCCAATTGCCGCCGGTCGCAAATCAAGCTGGGAGCAGTTCCGTCATGTTCGAAGGCAAATGTGATGTCGGTATGCGCAACTTCGAAAAGGAAAATTGCATGACCGACAATATCAGTAAGGTTTTCCGAACGGAACACTGGTTTTGGCATTCGTGCGAACGAAGAGAACTCGTCCACGATATTCCGCAGATCGCCGACCTGACGGACAATTGTGCTGGTAAGCTGTTCGAATATCGGCGCGCCGTCCTCAATCTGCTTGCCGAAACGGCGTTGTAGTCGCTCGGCAGCGAGTTGAATGGGCGTCAGCGGATTCTTTATCTCATGCGCAATTCGGCGCGCTACGTCGGACCATGCCGCACGGCGCTGGTCGGCAAGCTGCTGGCTGATGTCTTCGAAGGTCACGACTTTGCCGCCTTCACGGGCCGATACTTTTACAGCGACCGTTAGAGGCTCAGGTCCATCGCCCAACTGGACCACGCCGCGCTGTTGATCATTGGCCAACGCCGCCAACATCGGCGATACACCGTTGAACTTCTTGCCGACGATCGTCGTGCCGTCACTGGACAACAATTTTTCAGCGGTCGAGTTCGCCAGCTGAATTGCGCCATTGTCATCGACGCTAATCACGCCGGCCGAAACCGATTCAAGCACAGCCTCAATAAACGCGCGGCGGTCATCAAGTTGGCGATTTGCAGTCAGCAATGTGCTGGTCTGGTTTTGCAGGCGTTCGGTCATTCGGTTGAACGATTGCGACAGGAAGCCAACTTCATCGGCACGGACATTGTCTTCAGAAACCCGCGCAGACAAATCACCATCGGCGATTTTTTGTGCGGCCTGGACAAGGTTGTTTACTGGGCGAACCAAGCGGTCGGCAACGAGCAAAGCAATCCACAGAGTGATGCCAATGATAAGCAGCGAAACGCCGTATAAATCGGCATTAAACAGCAGTTGCAGGCTGCGTGAC
>JANLRW010000348.1:0-6121 GCA_031361925.1 Sphingomonadales bacterium | reverse complement strand
GCGCTACGGTGGTTGCGGCAACCGCTTTTTTACCGAAAATGGCGTCGTTGATACTGCTGAAAATACCCATGATTCTCTCCTGAGATATGATGACCGTCGGTGGGGGAAGGCCGGGAGCACCAGCATAGGGCGGCCGGGGCTTTTTGGGGAGCGATAAGTTTGCGACAAATGTAAAATCGGTAACGACGTCCACCCACTCACCCTTGCGCAGCCTAAAAAAACAGCGCACCTTATGTGACTGACACCGGGAGGATCATCATGGATATTGCGAGCATATTGAAACAGAGCGGAGCCATTGGCCAGGTTGCGCAGCAGCTCGGCGTCAACGAACAGGTTGCGGAGGCCGGTGCTGCGGCGCTGTTGCCCGCGATCCTTGGTGGTTTCAAAAAAACGGCGCAGGCGCAGCCTTCGGGTATCGAGGGCCTCGGCGGCCTGCTGGGTCAACTCGGCGGCGGCGGGCTGTTCGATTCGGTGGTTTCGCCCGAACCGACTCCGGTTGAAAAGGGTAACGATATTCTTGGCCAGATATTCGGATCAAAAGAAGTCAGCCGCACCGTTGCCGGGAGCGCGTCTGAGCAGACCGGCATTGACCCATCCTTGCTCAAGAAAATGCTGCCGATATTGGCGATGCTGGTCGCGGGCTATATGGCCAAACAAAGCGGCGGAGAGAGTGCAGGCGGCGGACTCGGGGGTCTGATCGGCGGGATGCTCGGTGGCGGTGGTCAGGCTTCTGGCGGTGGCGGTTTGGGCGGAATGCTCGGCAACGTCCTCGGCGGTGCGCTCGGTGGTAGCGGGGGAGGTCAGGCGGCTCAGGCAGCAGGCGGTCTCGGCGGGCTGGCGTCGATGCTTGATTTCGACGGCGACGGCAATCCGCTCGACGATATCATGGGCATGGCTGGGAAGCTTGGGCGGTAAACTTCCGGGCCAGAGCGCCAACTTCCGCCCCTCAACTGTAAACATGGCAACGGATTTTCGTAGGTTTTGCGTCGGTGGAAGATATGTGTTGCGCATCTTAAACGACAAGGGATACCGCTGCGGCGAAACTCACTGTCTCCCTTGTCGCTTTAGCAGACGCTCTGATAGGTTTGTAATGCGGATAAGTAGACCAACAATTTAACGAGTTGCGCCACCCCCGTGCGAAGCAACCTAGAGAAAGTCCCAAACCTAATCCTACATTGCAAGTGGGAATGTTGGTGACCGCAAGGTTTCCGCTATCCTATTCTCTGAGCCTTTGCGCGGAGCAACGGTTGATACGCAGATCTCACATCTTTAAAAAATCAAGTGCATTCACTTGTTTTAATTGTACTTTTTGCACCGGCTTTGTTCACCCGTTCGGTGGTTGTAACAGTGCAATCGTCGGTAGAAAGATAGCCGATGAAGTAACCTGCTATCCAACCCGTCCCGACCATAAGGGCTATTCCCAAAAAAAGAGAAAGCGCCTTGTTTGCCGGTCTGCCTTGGGTGTTCGCGTCTGTCATGACAGTTCAACCAACAGCGTCGCCCCATCAGCTCCAGTTACCCGCACACTGGCACCGACCGCCGCATCTGCCCCGTGCGCAGCCCAGACCCCGTCGCCGACCTTCACCCGGCCCCGGCCATCGGTGATGGCTTCGACCACGATGACCGTTTGCCCGACCATCCGAGCGATGCGGTCGTTGAGCATCGGGTCGGCGCTCGTGTTGCCGATCGTGCGGTAGGATTTGCGGGCGGAATAGACTGCGGCAATGGCGAGCAGCGAGAAAAGTACCAGCTGCCCGGTGGCAGGCACGCCGAACAATAATGTTGCGATGCCAGTCAGCGCCGCCGCCACTGCGATCCAGATCAGGAACACGCCGGGCAGCAGAAGCTCAAGCGCGCTCAACACTACCGCGCCGATCAACCACAGATAGCCTGTATCGAGTTGTTCAAACCAATCCATTTCGTCGTCCCCTATTTCTTCTCGCCAAACGCGTCCTTGGCGAGTTCGCCGATGCCGCCCAATGTGCCAATCAGGCTGGTCGCCTCGACCGGGAATAGGATCGTCTTGGCGTTCGGCGATGTTGCGAACTGGCTGACCGCTTCGACATATTTCTGCGCGATGAAGTAATTGAGCGCCTGTGTGCCCGATGAGGCGATCGCGTCGGAGACCATCGTCGTTGCCTTGGCTTCGGCCTCGGCCTCGCGTTCGCGCGCTTCGGCGTCGCGGAAGGCGGCCTCTTTGCGGCCCTCGGCTTGCAGGATCTGGCCCTGCTTCTCACCTTCGGCGCGCAGGATTTCCGCGGCACGCAGGCCTTCGGCTTCAAGGATTTGTGCGCGTTTTTCGCGTTCGGCCTTCATTTGCCGGGCCATTGCGTTTGAAATGTCGGCAGGCGGACGGATGTCCTTGATTTCAACGCGCGTAATCTTGATGCCCCACGGCGACGTCGCCTCGTCGACTACAACCAGCAAACGCCCGTTGATTTCGTCGCGTTTCGACAGCAATTCATCCAGGTCCATCGAACCCATGACGGTGCGCAAATTGGTGGTGGTCAGGTTCATCAGCGCGACCAGCAAGTCAGACACCTCGTAGGCCGCCTTCGCCGCATCGAGCACCTGGAAAAACACAATGCCATCAACCGCGACCATCGCGTTGTCCTTGGTGATGATTTCCTGGCCCGGAATATCGAGCACCTGCTCCATCATATTGACCTTGCGACCAACACGGTAGAAAAATGCAGGGAAGAAATTGAACCCCGGTTGCGCCGTCACCTGATAGCGACCGAAATATTCTATTGTATAATTAAAGCCTTGGCGGACAATCTTGATACTCGCAAAGAGGTATAGCACGACCACAAAGGCCAGAATGAAGAAAAATGTGAACTGCATTAGGTCCTCCCGTTTGACGTTGGCGGCAATGTCGTAAATATTGCACACATTGCCAAGGGAAATCGGCGGAGGAACTGGAAATCACCGAGAAACTGAAACTGGTCCGCTCGGCGCTCTATGTTCCTGCATCGAATGCGCGGGCTTTGGAGAAGGCGCGGGGGCTAGATGCCGATATGCTGATCCTCGACCTCGAGGACGCGGTGGCGAGCGCCGACAAGGCTGAGGCACGATTGGCGGCGCAGCGTTATGTGGCGGCGGGCGTGCCGGGAAAATTGCTCGCAATCCGCGTAAATAGCGCGGATAGCCGCTGGTTTGACGATGACGTCATGGCGTTAGGCGATTGCCGCGCGGACCTGTTTGTGCTGCCAAAGGTCGAAGCTGCGACGACCATTGACCGCGTCTGGCGCAGTCTGGGCGCGCCGTTACTGGCGATGATCGAGACAGCCGCCGGATTATATGCGGCGCGAGAGATTGCGGCGCATCACGGGGTGGCGGGACTTATTGCCGGGACCAACGACATTGCCGCTGAAACGGGGATCAAGCCTGGGCCGATGCGGCAGGGCCTGGAGCTTGCGTTACAAATGATCGTGCTTGCCGCCGCAGCCAGCGAAAAGCCGCGCTACGACGGGGTGTGTAACCAGCTTGATGATCTGGCGGGTTTTGACACCGAATGCACCCAAGGTGCAGTTTACGGATTTACTGGCAAGACGCTGATCCACCCCAACCAGATTGCCACTGCTAACCGAACATTCGGGCCGGACGATGCTGCGGTCGCCGAGGCCCATGAGCTGATTGCGGCGAACCGAGGCGGGGCGCAGCGCTTTAAGGGTCGCATGATTGAGGCGATGCATGTAGAGGGAGCCAAATTGACGATAGAGCGTTCGCGAGGAGCGACGGAGGGATTCTAGTTCGTCGCTGCTGGAGTTGCTTTGAATGCGTCGGTTGCTTGTGCTTTGCGTGTCCGTTCTGGCGGTGGCTGGTGCTGCGCCGTCTATCGCAAAAGGCGTGACCGAAGCCGAGCTACGCGCGCACATCGAGGTGCTGGCCAGCGACGAGTTCGAAGGCCGTGCGCCAGGGACGACAGGCGAAACCAAAACAATTGAATATATCGTGCAAAGCTGGAAGGCCGCCGGGCTGACGCCGGGGGCCAAGGACGGTAGCTGGGTCGATCCCGTCGCGTTGATCAGCCGTGGGAAGGGCGTCGCAAAGGCGACCTACGCGGCCAAAGATCGCAACTTGCGCGTCGCGTCGGACGATATCGTATTGATCGGTAAAGAGGCGCAATATAGTAAAAAGTTGCCGTTGATGTTCGGCGGTTACGGCGTGAATGCCGACGGCGCGGTTGTAGGTGCGGTCGCAGGCAAGGCGGTGCTGGTTTTCCTCGACCGCCCAGAATTCGCACCCGCAGACAAGCAATCACCACGCGCTCGCCGTGATGCGTTGGTGGCTGCTGGCGCAGAGGCGGTGATTATGGTCGCCGAATCCGCCAGCAACTGGGCCGCAGCACGGCGACAATTATTATCGAAGTCGATATCGCTTGAGTCGAAGGACAATCGCGCGGCGCTCGAAGGCGCGATCAGTTCGGAATATGCGGTCGCGCTGGTGACTGCGGGCGGGCGTGACTGGGATAAGTTGCGGCAGGCGGCAAAGACGAAGGATTATGCTGGCGAGGCGCTTGGCATCGACGCCAGCTTTGACGTTACCACCGAGGTCCACCGTTTCAGCAGCTATAATGTCGTCGGCAAATTGCCCGGCAAAAAGAACAATTCGGGCGCGCTTTTGTTCATGGGCCACTGGGACCATCTGGGTATTTGCGAACCCGAGGGGGCCGCCGACCGGATTTGCAACGGTGCTGTCGATAACGCCAGCGGCATCGCGGTGTTGACCGAGGTTGCACGCAAGCTTACGAAAAAGCGTCATGACCGCGATATTTATTTCGTGGCGACAACGGCTGAGGAGAGCGGGCTGCTGGGCGCTTATGCGTTTGCCGAGAACCCGCCGGTTCCGCTCGACCAGATCTTGTTGTCGCTCAACGTCGACACCATCGCGATCGCGCCGCGTCAGGCCAAAGTGGCGATTATCGGGCGTGGCACAACCAAGCTTGATGCAGCCGTAGAGGCGGTTGCACGCAAGTCCGGTCGCAAGATCGAGCCATCGACCGACGCCAACGCGTTCATCCAGCGGCAGGACGGCTGGGCGCTGACGCAAAAGGGTGTGCCTGCGTTGATGGTTGGTGGGTCGTTTTCCGACCTTGGGCTTATGCAGAAGTTCCTCAGCGGCGATTATCATGGCCCCGGTGACGAGCTGACGGACAAGACCGAACTGGGCGGTGCAGCCGAGGATGCAGACCTGCATATCGCGCTCGGCCAATACTTTGCCGACACGCGCAAGTTTAAATGGAAGAAGGCTGGCGAATAAGTGCCTTACTGGTTACATGGGCCGCCACGAATCGAACGATAAAGCGGTGGCCTTATGATTGACATTCCCCTCGGACTAACTTTCGATGATGTGCTTTTGCGGCCGGGCGAGTCCGAAATATTGCCGAGCCAGGCCGACACGCGCACGCGGCTGACCAAGACGATTTCGCTCAACATTCCCGTGCTATCTTCGGCGATGGATACGGTAACCGAGGCGAAAATGGCGATTGTTATGGCGCAGCTTGGCGGCATCGGTGTGCTTCACCGCAACCTTTCCATCGAAGAACAATGCGCCGCCGTTCGTCAGGTAAAGCGTTTCGAGAGCGGTATGGTGGTCAATCCGATTACCATCGATCCCGGCGCGACATTGGCGGAGGCGCGCGCGATTATGGCGGACAACGCGATTTCCGGCATTCCGGTGGTTGAAGCCAACGGGCGGCTGGCAGGGATACTCACCAACCGCGATGTGCGCTTTGCCGAAAACCCGGGGCAGTTGGTGTCCGAATTGATGACTCACGAGAATCTCGCGACCGTGTCGGCGGGCGTGACTCAGGAAGAAGCAAGGCGTTTACTCCATCAGCGGCGGATCGAGAAATTGCTGGTCGTTGATGACAATTATCACTGCATTGGGCTGATTACCGTCAAGGATATCGAAAAGGCAGTGAATTACCCGCACGCGACCAAGGATGCTTCGGGCCGTTTACGGGTGGCAGCGGCGACGACTGTTGGCGAAAAGGGTTTGGCGTATACCAAGGCGTTGATCGACGCCGAATGCGACCTGATCGTGGTCGATACTGCGCACGGGCATAGCAAAATGGTTGCAGCAGCGGTCGCCGAGATTAAGAAGATGTCGCCCGATG